>JALSHL010000225.1 GCA_026982255.1 Paracoccaceae bacterium
GCGGGCAAGACCACGCTGTTCAACGTGATCGCCGGACATTACACGCCGACATCGGGCAAGGTCTATCTGGACGGCGAGGATATCACCGGCCTGACCCCGCACGAGCTGTTCGGCAAGGGGCTGCTACGGACATTCCAGATTGCCCACGAGTTTTCGACTCTGACCGTGCGCGAGAACCTGATGATGGTCCCCGGCGCGCAGGCCGGTGAAACCCTGTGGAATACATGGTTCAAGGGCAAGGCCGTGCGCGCGCAAGAAGCCGAAGTGCGGCGCAAGGCGGACGAGGTGATCGAGTTCCTCGAAATTTCCCATGTGGCCGACGAACTGGCCGGGAACCTGTCCGGCGGGCAGAAAAAGCTGCTGGAACTGGGGCGCACCATGATGGTGGACGCCAAGATCGTGTTTCTGGACGAGGTCGGCGCCGGTGTGAACCGGACGTTGCTCAACACCATCGGCGACGCGATTCTGCGGCTGAACAAGGAGCGCGGCTATACCTTCTGCATGATCGAACACGACATGGATTTCATCGGCCGCCTGTGTGATCCGGTGATCTGCATGGCCGAGGGCAAGGTGCTGGCACAAGGCACCGCCGAAGAGGTCAAAAACAACGAGGCGGTGATCGAGGCCTATCTCGGCACCGGACTGAAGAACAAGACCGCGGGGGCAAAGGCATGAGTTTTCTGATCGGCGAGAACATGACCGGCGGCTATGGCGGCGCGGATATTCTGCACGACTGCACCATTGCCGTGGAAAAAGGCGAGATCGCGGTGATCGTCGGCCCGAACGGGGCCGGAAAATCCACCGCCATGAAGGCGGTGTTCGGAATGCTGGCCCTGCGCGAGGGGCGCGTGATGCTGGACGGGCAGGACATCACCGGCCTGACCCCGCAGGACCGCGTCAAGGCGGGCATGGGGTTCGTGCCGCAGAACAACAATGTGTTTACCTCGATGACGGTGCAGGAGAACCTCGAAATGGGGGCCTATATCCGCGAGGACGATTTCAGCGACACCATGGAGCAGGTGTTCCACCTGTTCCCGATCCTGAAGGAAAAGCGCCGCCAGCCGGCGGGGGAGCTGTCCGGCGGGCAGCGCCAGCAGGTGGCCGTGGGCCGCGCGCTGATGACAAAACCCAAGGTGCTGATGCTGGACGAGCCGACGGCGGGGGTCTCGCCCATCGTCATGGACGAACTGTTCGACCGCATCATCGAGGTGGCGCGCACCGGCATTGCCATCCTGATGGTCGAGCAGAACGCCCGACAGGCGTTGAACATTGCCGACAAGGGCTATGTTCTGGTGCAGGGGCGCAACCGTTTCACGGATACGGGCGAGGCCCTGCTGGCCAACCCCGAAGTCCGCAAATCCTTTCTGGGGGGTTAAGGTATGGAAGACCTTCTCAACGCTGTTGTCCTGCTGGGCAACTATGTCATCGTTCCCGGTCTGGCCTATGGCTCGCAACTGGCGCTCGGGGCGCTCGGGGTGACGCTGGTGTTCGGCATCCTGCGGTTCTCCAACTTCGCCCATGGCGATACGATGGCCTTCGGCACCATGGTGGTGATCCTGTTTACATGGTGGTTCCAGTCGATGGGGATTTCCATCGATCCGCTGCCGACGGCGCTGCTGGCCCTGCCCTTCGGCATTCTGGCGACCATCGGGATGCTGCTGGCCACGGACCGGCTGGTTTACAAGTTCTACCGGAAACAGCGGTCGCCCTCGATCGTGTTTGTCATGGCCTCGGTCGGGGTTATGTTCGTGATGAACGGCATCGTGCGCTTCGTCATCGGTCCGAACGACCAGCGTTTTGCCGACGGGCAACGCTTTATCCTGAAAGCGCGGGAGTTCAAGGAGGCCACCGGCCTGTCCGAAGGGCTGACAATCAAGGTCTCGCAGGGGCTGACGCTGGGCATTGCCGTCATCGTGGTGGGCCTGCTGTTCTGGTTTTTGCAGAAATCGCGCACCGGCAAGGCCATGCGCGCCTATTCCGATAACGAGGATCTGGCGCTGCTGTCGGGGATCTCGCCGGAAAAGGTGGTGATGATCACATGGATCATCGCCGCGGCGCTGGCGACCATTGCCGGAACGCTCTACGGGCTGGACAAAAGCTTCAAGCCGTTTACCTATTTCCAGCTGCTGTTGCCGATCTTTGCCGCGGCCATTGTCGGCGGGCTGGGCAATCCGCTGGGGGCGATTGCCGGCGGGTTTGTCGTGGCGTTTTCCGAGGTCACGATTACCTATGCCTACAAGAAATTCCTGAAATACCTGATGCCGGAAAACCTGGAACCAGAGGGGTTGGTGCAGCTTCTGTCCACCGACTATAAATTCGCGGTGTCGTTCGTGATCCTTGTTCTGGTGTTGCTGATAAGGCCAACGGGCATATTCAAAGGGAAGGTGCTATGACCATGAACCGCAATGTTCTTCTGTTCGCGGGCATGTTTGCCCTTATCGCCTTTGTCGGCTTTGCGCAGAGCTGGTCGGTGGCGCTGACGATCCTCAACTTCTGCCTGATCTCGGCGATCATGGCACTGGGGGTGAATATCCAGTGGGGATACGCGGGGCTGTTCAACGTCGGTATCGTCGGCTTTACCGCGCTTGGCGGGCTGGCGGCGGTGCTGGTATCGAAACCGCCGGTGCCCGAGGCATGGGCCGCCGGTGGCACCGGCATCGGGCTGTCGATCGTCTCGCTGGGCGTCACCATTGCGGCGGCGACGATTGCCAGCCGCAGGATGACGGGGCGCTGGCGCAAACCGGTGATCCTGCTGATCGTGGTGGCGGGGTTCTTCATCACCCGCGCGATATTCGATCCGGCCGTGCAGGCAATCGAGGCGGTCGATCCGGCCAAGACCGGCTACCTCGGCGGGCTGGGGCTGCCGATTGTGCTGGCATGGCCTGTGGGCGGATTGCTGGCGGCAGGTGTGGCATGGGTGATCGGCAAGATCGCCCTCGGCCTGCGCTCCGACTATCTGGCGATTGCAACGCTGGGGATTGCCGAGATCATCATCGCCGTGCTGAAAAACGAGGACTGGCTGGCGCGCGGGGTGAAAAACGTCTCGGGCCTCGACCGGCCGGTCCCGCGCGAGATCAACCTGCAACAGTCCGACTGGTTCATTGCCCTTGCCGGCAAAATCGGCGCCGATCCGGTGTCGTTTTCCTCGATTTTCGTCAAACTCTCCTATGCCGGTCTGTTTGCGGTGGTGCTGCTGGTGATCCTGTGGCTGTCGGAAAAGGCGCTGCATTCGCCATGGGGCCGTATGATGCGCGCCATCCGCGACAACCGCGACGCGGCCGAAGCCATGGGCAAGGACGTCACCAAGCGGCACCTGCAGGTCTTTATCCTCGGCTCGGCTGTGGTCGGCATCGCGGGGGCCATGATGACCACCATGGACGGGCAGTTCACGCCGGGCACATACAACCCGCTGCGCTATACCTTCCTGATCTGGGTGATGGTGATCGTGGGCGGCTCCGGCAACAACTGGGGCGCGGTGCTGGGCGGTTTCCTGATCTGGTTCGTCTGGGTCGAGGCGGAACCGGCCGCAAGCTGGCTGATGAACCTTGTGACCTCGGGCATGTATGAAGGCAGCGCGCTGCGGGAGCATCTGGTGAAATCGGCGCCACATATGCGCCTGATCGTCATGGGTGTGATCCTGTTGCTGGTGCTGCGCTTCAGCCCGCGCGGGTTGATACCGGAAAAAGGCGGACGCGAGCGGCCGACCTGACGATGGTTACCGACTGGGACGATGCCTATCAGAACGGCGCCTATATTTCCGGCGCGGCGGAGTATCCCGATATGTGGGCGGCTAGGGCTGCGGCGTTCCGGGACCGGCGTCCGCCGGAAACCGTCGCCTATGGCACACACCCGCGCGAGGTGTATCACCTATTCCGGCCCGAGGCGGCGCCGAAGGGGCTGGCGGTGTTCGTGCATGGCGGTTACTGGCGGGCCTTCGATCATACGTTCTGGTCACATCTGGCCGCGGGACCGCTGGCGCACGGCTGGGCGGTGGCGATGCCGGGATATCGGCTCTGCCCCGATGTGACGATTGGCGAAATCACAGGCGCGGTTTTGCAGGCCATCACAGATGCAGCCGGCCGGATCGGCGGGCCGATCCATCTGGCGGGACATTCGGCGGGCGGGCATCTGGTGGCGCGCATGGGTTGCGACGATGTCCTTTTCCCCCACGCCGACCGCCTGAAACGGATTGTTTCGATCAGCGGCGTGCATGACCTGCGCCCCCTGACCCGCACCGGCCTGAACGAGGATTTGCGGCTGGACATGGCGAGCGCGGCGGCCGAAAGTCCTGCCCTCAAAACCCCGCGCGAGGGGTTCGGGCTGACCTGCTGGGTCGGGGCGGACGAGCGGCCGGAATTCCGGCGCCAGAATGCCTTGCTGGCCGACATCTGGTCCGGCTGTTCCATCGACACAAAAGCGGTGGAAGCCGACGGGCATCACCATTTTTCGGTCATCGGGGACCTCGCCAACCCCGAAAGCGCATTGACTCGCGCGCTGATTGACCCACATCAAGGTGCATAAGCCCTTAAAAGGCCTTAGTGTCAGATGAACACAAACAAAGGGGATGCTCCGATGAAAACCATTGCCGAACGGGAAAAGCAGTTGCGCGACCGGCTCGCCTATCTTCTGGAAAACATGCAGAAGATCGAGGCGGAACTGGATCACCCGCTGGACAAGGATCTGGAAGACGCCGCCATCGATATCGAGGACGACGAGGTGCTGGAGGATCTGGGTAACGCCGAGAAGCTGGAAGTCCGGCAGATCGAGGCGGCGCTGGAACGCATTGCCGAAGGCGAATACGGCTACTGCGTCAAATGCGGTGACAAGATTGCCGAGGAACGTCTCGATCTTGTCCCCCAAACCCCGTTTTGCGCGAAATGCGCAGCCTAGGAGGCCCTTATGCCGTTTGAAGACCTGAAAGTGCGTATGCGCATGTTGCTGGAGGAAATGACCCACCAGCCCGAGGACCTGCACGAACTGCACGCGGAAATCCGCGAGGAGCTGGCCGGACTGCGCGCGCAGGGCCTGCCGGAGCCGGAGGATCTGGCCGATCTGGAAAAAGCACTGGAAGAACGCCTGAACCTGCCGAACAAGGGCAAATGAGCGGTTCGAAACCGGCACTGAAACGGGTTATCACCCTGCCGTTGCTGGTATTGTATGGCCTTGGCACCAGTATCGGGGCCGGTATCTATGTTCTGATCGGCGAAGCGGCGGCGCAGGCCGGACCCTATGCGCCGATGTCCTTTGTGCTGGCGGCGGTTATCATGGCCTTTACCGCCGGTTCCTTTGCCGAACTGAGCGGCCGGATACCGCAAGCGGCGGGCGAGGCCGTATATGTCCGTGCGGGATTCAGGTCCGAATGGCTGTCGCTGCTGACCGGCGGGGCGATCCTGCTTGCCGGAACGGTATCGGCAGCCGCCATTACACTGGGAGGTGTCGGATATCTGCTGGCCCTCGTCGACATTCCGCGCGTGGCTATGACGGTGCTGGTGGTTCTGTTTATGGGCGGGGTTGCCGCCTGGGGGGTCAAGCAATCCGTGGTCTTTGCCGGTATTTTCACAGTTATGGAAGTGCTGGGGCTGGTGGTGATTATCGTGGCCGGTTTTCTGGAACAGCCGGCGATATTGCTACGCATCCCCGAAGTCGTGCCCGCATGGAACGATACCGTGGCGCTGGGTGCGGTTTTCACAACCAGCCTGATCGCATTCTTTGCCTTCATCGGTTTCGACTCGGTGGTCAATCTGGTCGAGGAAACCCGCAATCCGGCAAAAACCATGCCTGCCGCAATCTATCTTACGCTGGGCATCACGACAGTATTGTATTTTCTGGTGCTGCTGGTTGCCGTCCTGTCGGTGCCGATTGACGAACTGGGGGCTTCGGATGCTCCGGTGCGGTTCCTGTTCGAGCGCCTGACCGGAACCTCGCCGTTGGTGATTACCCTGATTGCGGTGGTGGCGACACTGAACGGAATTATCCTGCAGATCATCATGGCGACACGGGTGCTTTACGGTCTGGGCGAGAAAGGCTCGCTGCCGAAAATTTTCGCCCGCGTCAGCCCGAAAACCCGCACACCGCTGTTCTCGACATTTCTGGTCACGGCGGTGATCCTTGCATTGGCGCTGTTCTTTCCGATCGGCAAACTCGCCGCGACCACAACACAGCTTATTCTGGTGGTGTTTACCTTCGTGAACCTGTCTCTGGTGCTGCTGAAGCTGCGCCGCGAACCCTTTCCGGCGGGCATCTATACGGTGCGCATCTGGGTGCCGGTCATGGGAACCCTGACCTGCCTGATCCTGCTGGTCGGCCCGTTTTTCGTCGGGTAACGAAAAAATTACATATTCAATTATTGTAATATGTTTTCGACCCCCTATATACCCCGCAACAACTTATCAGAGGAGAGGCCCGATGACGCCCGAAGTAACCGCATTTTTCGACGACGCCACCAATACGGTTTCCTATGTCGTCAAAGACCCGAACAGTAACAAAGTCGCCATTATCGACTCTGTTCTCGATTTCGATTTCGCCTCCGGCCACACGGATACCAAATCCGCGGACGAGGTCATCGAGTTTATCAGGGATAACGGTCTGGAAGTCGAATGGCTTCTGGAATCACACGTCCATGCCGACCACCTGTCGGCCGCACCCTACCTCCAGCAGCAGGTTGGCGGGAAAATCGGTATCGGCAGCAACATCACCGTGGTGCAGGACACCTTCGGCAAGGTATTCAACGCCGGCACAGAGTTCCAGCGCGACGGCTCGCAGTTCGACAAACTGTTCGTCGAGGGCGACACCTTCGAGATCGGCGACCTGAAAGGCAGCGTTCTGCACACACCGGGGCACACCCCTGCCTGCCTGACCTATGTGATCGAGGATGCGGCCTTCGTGGGCGATACCATGTTCATGCCCGATTTCGGCACGGCACGCTGCGACTTCCCCGGCGGTTCCGCCGAGGATCTGTATAACTCCATCCAGAAAATTCTGGCGCTGCCGGACGAAACCCGCATCTTTGTAGCACATGACTACAAGGCGCCCGGACGTGACGAGTTCGCGTGGGAAACCACCGTTGGCGAGCAGAAAGCGAAAAACGTGCATGTCGGTGAAGGCAAGACGAAGGACGACTTCATCAAAATGCGCACCGAACGCGATGCGCAGCTGGGCATGCCGAAGCTGATCATCCCGTCGATCCAGGTCAACATGCGCGCCGGCCAGATGCCGGAGCCGGAGGACAACGGCGAGGTCTATCTCAAGGTTCCGGTCAACGTCCTTTAAATCCACAGGCGCAGACTGTAATAGGAAATGGTTCCGGCACGGATATTGCACGCCGGAACCGCAACTTCTTGTCAGGGGGCACCCATGCAAATCCAGAAAGTCACCGAAAATTTCGCTCTGGGCGGACAAATCACGCCTGCCGATGTGCCCCTTATCAAGGCGGCCGGGTTCAAAAGCATCATGTGCAACCGGCCGGACGGGGAATCCCTAGGCCAGCCGACCTCGGACATGATCCGCAAAGCGGCCGAGGATCAGGGTATGAAGTTTTTCTATGTTCCCATGTCGCACAAGGGTATGGGCATGAACACCCTCGCCGATTTCCGCAAGGTGATATCCGGTGAAAACGATCCAGTTTTTGCCTATTGCCGCACCGGCAACCGCTGCGCCATGCTCTGGAATGCCGCCCACAGCTAGGCAGGAGCCTGCATCATGTTGAAACGCTATTTTCCCATTTTCGAGTGGGCCGCCACCTATGATCGCGACACGTTGAGCAGCGATATGGTTGCCGCCGTGATCGTGACGATCATGCTGATCCCGCAATCGCTGGCCTATGCCCTGCTGGCAGGGCTGCCGGCCGAGGTGGGCCTGTATGCCTCTATCGCGCCGCTGGTGATCTATGCGGTGTTCGGCACCTCGCGCGCGCTGGCAGTCGGGCCGGTGGCGGTGGCCTCGTTGATGACGGCGGCGGCGGTCGGCAATCTGGCGCAGCAGGGAACAGCGGAATACTACGGCGCGGCGATTGCGCTGGCGCTGATTTCGGGGCTGATGCTGACGGTGATGGGACTGTTGCGGCTGGGGTTTCTGGCCAATTTCCTGTCGCATCCGGTGATTTCCGGTTTCATCACGGCATCCGGCATCATCATTGCGACAGCGCAGTTGAAGCATATCCTCGGGATCAATGCGGGCGGGCACAACCTGTATGAACTCGTGATCTCGATTGGCGAACACATCTCCGAAACCAATTTCATCACCCTGACCATAGGTGTATTTGCCACCGCCTTCCTGTTCTGGGTGCGCAAGAACCTGAAGCCGCTGCTGCGCAAATGGGGTCTCGGGCCGCGTATGGCGGATATTCTGGCCAAAACCGGGCCGGTGCTGGCCGTGGCGGTCACGACGCTGGCAACCTTCGGTTTCGGGCTGGCCGACAAGGGCGTGAAAATCGTCGGCGAGATCCCGCAGGGTTTGCCGACGCCGCGTATCCCCGCCTTTGACCTGGAACTCTGGAGCGCCATTGCTGTCCCTGCCCTGCTGATCGCCATTGTCGGCTATGTCGAGACCATTTCGGTCGCCCAGACCCTCGCGGCCAAACGGCGCCAGCGGATCGATCCGGATCAGGAGCTGATTGCGCTTGGCACCGCCAATATCGGCTCGGCCGTCTCGGGCGGGTTTCCGGTGACCGGCGGGTTCTCCCGTTCGGTTGTAAACTTCGACGCGGGGGCACAAACGCCGGCGGCGGGGGCCTATACGGCGGTCGGCATCGCGCTGGCGACACTGTTCCTGACGCCGCTGCTGGAATATCTGCCCAAGGCGACGCTGGCGGCCACTATTATCGTGGCGGTGCTGTCGCTGATCGACCTCGGCGCGCTGAAACGGACATGGGCCTATTCCAAGGGCGATTTCGCGGCCATGCTGGCAACCATCCTGATCACGCTGGGCTTCGGTGTCGAACTGGGAATTTCCGCCGGCGTCGGGCTGTCGATCTTCCTGCATCTCTATCGCACCTCGCGGCCCCATTCGGCCATCGTCGGACAAGTGCCGGGCACCGAGCATTTCCGCAACATCAAGCGACACGAAGTCGTGGTTACGCCGGAGATCCTGTCGATCCGCATTGACGAGAGCCTCTATTTCGCCAACGCGCGCTTTCTGGAGGACCTGATCAACGACGCGGTTGCCGCCGATCCGGCCATCGAACATGTCATCCTGATGTGTCCGGCAGTGAACTTTATCGATGCCTCGGCGCTGGAAAGTCTGGAGGCGATCAACAGCCGCCTGCACGACGCCGGCATCAAGCTGCACCTGACCGAGGTAAAAGGGCCGGTGATGGATCGCCTGAAACGCTCGCATTTCCTTGACGAGCTGACCGGGCGGGTGTTCCTGACGCAATACGACGCGATCAGGGCGATCAATCCGCATGCGGCGGAACGGGCGTTGAAGGCGCAACGTCAGGTCTGAAAACAACTTGATTTGCGGTGATATCTTTGCAACCCTCGCGGCATTATAACGTGGGGGAGCTCCCCTGTTTTCGGGAGGTTTGAAAATGAAAACACGCGCAGCCGTAGCATTCGAGGCGGGCAAGCCGCTGGAAATTGTCGAAGTCAATCTGGAAGGCCCCAAGGCCGGCGAGGTGCTGGTGGAAATCAAGGCCACCGGCATTTGCCATACTGACGAATTCACCCGATCCGGCGCCGATCCCGAAGGACTGTTCCCCGCTATCCTCGGCCACGAGGGGGCCGGTGTGGTGCTGGAGGTCGGACCGGGCGTGACCAGCCTGAAACCGGGGGATCATGTGATCCCGCTCTATACGCCCGAGTGTCGCGAATGCGAGTATTGTCTGAACCCGAAAACCAACCTCTGCCAGTCAATCCGCAGCACGCAGGGTCAGGGGTTGATGCCTGACGGAACCAGCCGCTTCTCGCTGCCGGACGGGACGCCTATTCTGCACTACATGGGCTGTTCGACCTTTGCCAACCACACGGTTTTGCCGGAAATCGCGCTGGCGAAAATCCGCAAGGACGCGCCGTTCGACAAGGTGTGCTACATCGGCTGTGGCGTCACCACCGGCATCGGGGCAGTCATCAACACCGCCAAGGCCGAGATCGGCAGCCGGGCCATCGTGTTCGGTCTGGGCGGTATCGGGCTGAACGTTGTGCAGGGGCTGCGGCTGGCCGGTGCCGACCAGATTGTCGGCGTGGACCTGAACGACGACAAGGCGGAAATGGCGCGGCGTTTCGGCATGACCGATTTCGTCAATCCTTCCAAGGTGAGCGGCGATCTTGTCGGACATCTGGTGGAGCTGACCGGCGGCGGGGCCGACTATACCTTTGACGCCACCGGCAACGTGGATGTTATGCGCACGGCACTGGAATCCGCGCACAAGGGCTGGGGCGAAAGCATCATCATCGGCGTGGCCCCTGCGGGTGCGGAAATCTCTACCCGTCCGTTCCAGTTGGTGACCGGGCGGAGCTGGCGCGGCACGGCCTTTGGCGGGGCGCGCGGACGCACGGATGTGCCGAAAATCGTGGACTGGTATATGGACGGCAAGATCGAGATCGACCCGATGATCACCCACAAGCTGACGCTGGACGAAATCAACAAGGGCTTCGATCTGATGCACGCAGGCGAATCCATCCGCGCCGTAGTGGAGTTCTGATCCCGTGAAAACCCTATCCGAAAACGCCTGCTTCGGCGGCACACAGGGCGTCTATAGCCACGCCTCCGAAGCCTGTAATTGCGAAATGACCTTCGCCGTCTACCTGCCGCCACAAGCCAAGGAAGGGCCGGTGCCGGTATTGTGGTATCTGTCCGGCCTGACCTGCACGCACGAAAACGCCATGATAAAGGCCGGCGCGCAGGCCTGGGCCGCCGAGGCGGGTATCGCGCTGGTGTTCCCCGACACCTCGCCGCGTGGCGAAGGGGTGGCGGATGACGAGGCCTATGACCTCGGGCAGGGGGCGGGTTTCTATGTCGATGCGACCGAAACGCCGTGGGCGCCGCATTTCCAGATGTGGCGTTACATCACCGACGAATTACCGAAACTGCTGTTCCGCAATTTCGACCTGCTGGAAGAGGCGCAGGGTATTACCGGCCATTCCATGGGCGGACACGGGGCGCTGACCATCGCCATGACCTACCCCGAGCGCTACAAATCCGTTTCGGCCTTTGCCCCGATTGCCAACCCGTCCGGTTCCGACTGGGGGCAAAAGCAGCTCCGCGCCTATCTGGGCGAGGATCCGGCGCGCTGGCAACGGCACGATGCCAGCATCCTGATGGCGGACAGGGGCTTCCCCGGGCATGTGCTGATCGACCAGGGCGCGGATGACCAGTTTCTGGACCTGCTAAAACCCGAGGCGCTGGCGGACGCGATTGCCAGACGGCGGCAACCGGCCACTTTCCGCATGCAGGCGGGATACGACCATTCGTATTTCTTCGTCGCCACCTTCATGGAAGACCACATCAGCCACCACGCGGATATTCTGCACGGGCTTTAGGCGGTCAGCCCTTCGGGTTCCGCCAGACCGTTCATGCGGCAACAGGCGGTCACGGTGTTGGCCAGCAGCACCGCGATCGTCATCGGGCCGACACCGCCGGGCACGGGGGTAATCGCGCCCGCGACAGCCGAGACCGAGGCGAACTCCACATCCCCGACCAGCCGCATTTTGCCCTCGCCGCGTTCCGGTGCGGGGATGCGGTTTATGCCGACGTCAATCACCGTGGCCCCCGGTTTTACCCAGTCGCCGGTGATCATTTCCGGCCGGCCGACCGCCGCTACGAGGATATCGGCGCGTTTGCAGACTTCCTCGATATTCTTGGTGCGGGAATGGGCGATGGTCACGGTGCAGCTGTCCTTGAGCAACAGTTGCGCCATCGGTTTGCCGACAATATTCGAGCGCCCGACCACCACGGCATCCATACCGGAAAGCGAACCGTGCCGGTCGCGCAGCATCATCAGGCAGCCGAGCGGCGTGCAGGGCACCATCGCCTTTTGCCCCGTTGCCAGCAGACCGACGTTGGAAATATGAAACCCGTCCACATCCTTTTCCGGCGCGATGGCGTTGATCACCGTCGCCTCGTCGATATGGTCCGGCACCGGCAGCTGGCACAGGATGCCATGCACGGCAGGGTCGTTGTTCAACTGGTCGATCAGGGCCAGCAGATCGGCCTCGGGCGTGTCCGCCGGCAGTTTATGTTCGAAGGAGTTCATCCCGCACTCGACGGTCTGCCTGCCCTTGTTGCGCACATAAACCTCGCTCGCGGGGTCCTCGCCGACCAGAACCACGGCCAGACCGGGGGTGATACCGTGTTCTTCCTTCAGACGGGCCACATGGGTTGCAACCTTTTCGCGCACAGTGGCAGCGAAAGCCTTGCCGTCGATGATGTCTGCCATCGGGTTCTCCTTAAGGTCCGGTTGCCTCGGTAATAACCAGATCGTCGTTAAACACAACACCGCTTGTCATCGAAGGCGGCGCATATAGCCCAAAATGGGCCTGCGTGAACAATCCGCGCCCCCTCCGCACCGGTGCTACCGATACGAGAACATCGTTTTGCCAGACTTTGGCATAGCCGTTTTCCGGGTCGAAATGCAGTTCCACCGTCAGCTTGACCCACTCGCGCATCGGAAATCTGACGGTTTCTGTCTGGAAGCTATAGTCGGATCGCCCATTCACAGGCACATGCATCAGATGGACAATTCCCTTGTCGCTCAGGTTCACCAGAACCGGATCCCATGTATCGCGGGTGGTATGATCGAGGGTGGCAAAGCTGAACCACTCCCCCGGTCTGATTTCCATATCGAGCCAGACCCATAATTCGATATTCACCGGCGTCCGGAAGGCCCCTCCCGCCAGTTTATAAAGCTGGATCGTCGGATAGGCACGGTGATTGTTGTTCTGCCAGAAGCTGCTGGGGCGGTTTGCACCGAACATCCAGCCCTTGTGCGCAGAGCGCCCCGAGCGCACCTGCTCTTCGGACAATTCGTGCGACGAGGTCTCCTTGTCGTTCTGCGGGACAATATAGAACCCGTCGAAATCGCTTACCTGTTCGAAACTGGTTGAAAAGACACGCGGTTGCGCCTGTATCGCTGTCGCCAGCAGGGACAGCAGAACGAAAAGAAGCTGCCTCAAAACAAACCCTCGATCTGTCCAGCCCCGTTCAGCATGATCGACTCGGCCGACGGGGTGCGGGGCAGGCCCGGCATGGTCATGATCTGGCCGCAGATCACCACAACGAAACCGGCACCGGCGGACAGGCGCACCTCGCGGATCGGCACGGAATGGCCGATGGGTGCGCCGCGCAGGTCGGGGTCGGTGGAGAAACTGTATTGGGTTTTCGCCATGCAGATCGGCAGGTGGCCATAACCGGCATCCTCCCATTCACGCAACTGGGCGCGGATTTTCTTGTCGGCCATGACCTCGTCGGCACGGTAGATGCGCTTGGCGATGGTCTCGATCTTCTCGAACAGGGGCATATCGTCGGGATAGAGCGGCGCGAATTGCGCTGCACCGCTGTCGGCCAGTTCCGCCACCCTTTCGGCCAGATCTCGAGCGCCCTCGCCACCATCGGCCCAGTGCTTGCTCAGTAT
>JALSHL010000226.1 GCA_026982255.1 Paracoccaceae bacterium
CCAGTGCCTGCAGGGTCTCGGCCATATGTTCCAGCAAATAGGGGGTAAATGCCCCCGTCAGCTGGCGTTTCACGCCTGCGGGACTGGTCAGCGGGCCGAGGATGTTGAAAATCGTGCGCGTTGCCAGTTCCATGCGCGCCGGCATCACATGTTTCATGGCCGGATGGTGCATCGGGGCCATCATGAAACAGATATTGGCCCCGGCCAGCGCCTTTTCGGCTACCTCCGGCCCGACCATCACATTGATTCCCATCTGCCCCAGCGCATCGGCCGAACCGGACAGGGACGAGATATTCTTGTTGCCGTGCTTGGCCACCGGCACACCGGTCCCGGCAACGGTAAAGGCGGTAGCGGTGGAAATATTCAGCGTCGGCTTGCCGGTGCCGCCGGTGCCGACAATATCCATCGCCCCTTCGGGCGCTTTGACCGCGGCGCAACGGGCGCGCATGGCGGCTGCGGCGGCGGTGATTTCGGCCGGCGCCTCGCTACGGGTGCGCAGCACCATCAGGAAACCGGCGATCTGGGCAATGGTTGCCTCGCCGTCCATGATCGCGCCGAAGGCGGCCTCGGCATCGGTGCGGGTCAGCGGCCCGTCGATGGCCCGTGCCAGTAAGGGTTTCAGGATCTCGCTCATTTTCCGCCTCCTGCAATATCCAGAAAATTCTGCAGCATTTTGTAACCGTGTTCCGATGCGATGGATTCAGGGTGGAACTGCACGCCGTGGATCGGCAATTCACGATGCTGCAAGCCCATTATGGTGCCATCTTCCAGCTCGGCCGTGATTTCCAGCACATCTGGCAATGTCGCGCGCTCGACCACCAGCGAATGATATCGTGTCGCCTGGAACGGCGAGGGCAGCCCCTTGAACAATCCCTTGCCGGTGTGGTGCATGGTGCCGATCTTGCCGTGGACGATCTCGTCGCATTGCACCACCTTGCCGCCAAAGGCCTGCCCGATGGTCTGGTGTCCCAGACATACCCCGATCAGCGGCGTGGCGGTTTCGGCGGCGGCCTGCACCAGCGGCAGGCAAATGCCCGCCTGTTCCGGATCACACGGCCCGGGCGACAGCATGATGGCCGAGGGCCTCATCCCCATCGCCGCCTGCACATCCAGTTCGTCGTTACGCCTGACCTCTACACTGGCGCCCAGCTCGCCCAGATAATGCACCAGATTATAGGTGAAACTGTCATAGTTATCGATCAGCAGCAGCATGTAGGTTCTTTCGACTTTGTGAGCGTTTGGGGCTGTTGTTAGGGAATTTGCACGCTATACAGACGTTTAGCAACGATCTATGCTGTTGGAAACGGCATATGTCAGATTTTGGGGAAATGAGTGTATGACGAGCGGTGAGCAGATGCCAAAAGGCGGTTTTTTGCGGGGTTTGATTGCGGGAACGGCACTGAGCGGCGTGCTGGTTGTTGTATTGTCCACGGCCTTCGATACAAGACGCACGGCGGCACCATTACCGGAAGCGCCGGTGGTGGCGGAAACAGGGACGGATGTCGCCGCAGTGTCTCCGCCCACCGGCGAAAACCTGCCCGCCGCACCCGCGGTTTCGACCGAGAACCTCGCCGTCGCCGCACCGCCGCAGGATCCGGTCGATGCCCTGCCGGTGCTCGGGCAGGGGACGGCCGTGACAACTACTACCGCTCCTGCGCCGATCTCCAGCACCCAGCAGGCGGCGGTCACGCCGACCACCCAGCCCGCGCCTGCGGTTCCGGTGACCGGTGCAATCCAGACCACGGGCCTTGCTGTCACGGACGAGGCAGCCCCGCAATCACCGGGTGTTGCTCCGATTGCCGCTCCGGCGACTGTTGAAAACACACCCTCTGTGGCCTCGCCCGAAGCAGCCGCCGGCGTCGTTGCCGAAACCGAGACCGCGGTTATCGCGGCGCCGGTCGCAAGCGGAAACGCCGGTTTCGCGGCTCCCGAAGCAGGGGCGGCCAGCAACAACAGCGGGCTTTCGGGCACCG
>JALSHL010000227.1 GCA_026982255.1 Paracoccaceae bacterium
CGGTAGACGCCGGCACCGCGTTCGCGGCGGCGGAAGAAAAGCTCGGGTTTGTCAGGCATCTGTCAGGCTCTCGCAAAAATTTTTGATGCGCGCACAGGCCTCGCGCAGAATATTGTCGGATGTGGCGTAGCTTACACGGAAATTCGGCGACAGACCGAAGGCCGCACCGAACACCACAGCCACGCCTTGTTGTTGTAACAGTTCTGTCGCGAAAACCTCGTCATTGTCAATGCGTTGGCCCGAGGGGCTACGCTTGCCGATCAGGGATTTTATCGAGGGATAGACATAGAACGCCCCGTCCGGCGTCGGGCAGGAAATACCTTCGATTCCGTTCAGGGCGGCAACGACCAGATCGCGCCGCCGCTCGAAGGCGGTGCGGCTTTTGCGGATATAGTCCTGCGGGCCGTTCAGGGCCTCGACCGCGGCCCATTGGCTGATGGTGGAAGGGTTGGTGGTCGATTGCCCCTGCACCTTGACCATCGCCCTGATCAGTTGTTCGGGACCGGCGGCATAGCCGATGCGCCAGCCGGTCATGGCATAGGCTTTGGAGACCCCGTTGACCGTCAGCGTGCGCCCGTAAAGCGCCGGTTCGACCTGCGCGGGCGTGCAGAATTCGAACGGGGCGTAGGCGATGTGCTCATACATGTCGTCGCTCATCACCCACACATGGGGATGACGCAGCAGGACATCGGTGAGGGCCCCGAGTTCGTCGCGCGAATAGCCTGCGCCGGTGGGGTTCGAGGGGGAATTGAAGATGAACCATTTGGTGCGCGGGGTAATGGCGGATTCGAGTTGGTCCGGCGTGATCTTGAAACCGGCCTCCAGCGTGGCTTCGACGATCACCGGCTCGCCGCCGCACAGGCGCACCATATCCGGATAGCTGACCCAGTAGGGGGCGGGGATAATGACCTCGTCACCCGGATTAAGAGTGGCCAGCATAGCATTGAAAAGAACCTGCTTTCCGCCACTGGACACGATCACTTGTGATGGGGTGTAAGAGAGGTCGTTCTCGCGTTTGAATTTGGCGCAAATGGCGGATTTCAGTTCGGGCATGCCGTCGGGTGCGGTGTATTTGGTTTCGCCGCGGTTGATCGCGGCGATGGCGGCCTTCTTGATGTTTTGCGGCGTGTCGAAATCCGGCTCTCCGGCGCCCAGACCGATGACATCGACGCCGGCGGCCTTCATTTCGCGGGCCTTGGTGGAAACGGCGACGGTGGGAGAGGGTTTGACGCGGGACAGGGCGTCGGCAAGGAAGGGCATGGGCGGCTCCGGCTGGTTACAGGACATTGATAGAGGGCGCGGGGAGGCAGTTCAAGCATTGCGGCCTTGAAACCCGCCGCCGTTTGGGTGCAGAAGAACGCAGGCTTCAGGAAAGGCATCGACATGGGCGAGACAGCGGAAAACCGGTTGAAACGGCTGAAAATGCGCAGCTGGCGGCGGGGCACCAAGGAAATGGATATGATCCTCGGCCCGTTTGCCGATGCCGAAATCGCAGGGCTGACGCCGGAAACGCTCGATTTATACGAGGCACTGCTGTCCGAAAACGATCAGGACCTCTATGTCTGGATGTCAGGTCAGGAGCCCTTGCCGCCGGAACATGCGGAAATCGGGGGTATTATCCGCAAGTTCCACAAACTCGCATAAAATCCGCGGGATTTAACGGGTTGTTTGCAATTTCGGTGCGAAAACTTCGGGAATCGGTATTTTCGGAGGTTTTGTGATGAATGTTCAAACAACGTTGGGGGAGCGCGCAAAGGACAGCGGGCTGGAGGTCTATCTCGATACGCTGGGGCGGCTGGAGCGGTTGCACCGGCTGTTGCTGGACGTCGTGAAGGACGAATTCGAGCGGCTGGGGCTGATCGATATCAACTCGGTGCAGGGGTTGTTGCTGTTTAACATCGGCGATCAGGAAGTAACGGCGGGGGAGTTGAAATCCCGCGGATATTATCAGGGCTC
>JALSHL010000228.1 GCA_026982255.1 Paracoccaceae bacterium
TTTTTCATTGGGCGGTAGCGCCTATTCCATCGCGATTGTCGGTGGTGTTCTCGGCGGTGTTATTGTCCGCGCGGGATTTACCGTTATCCGCCAGCGCATGGTGAAGTAGCGGCCTCCGCCCGTGCGAGGCGCCGTGCGGGCGTGGCTACAGGCCCAGAACATCCAGCATTGTATACTCGCCGGGCTTTTGCGGCTGGCCCCAGAGCGCGGCCCTGATGGCGCCGCGGGCAAACAGCATGCGGTCGCTGGCGATGTGTTTGAGGGTGATGCGTTCGCCCTCGCCGGCGAAGATTACCTCGTGTTCGCCGATCACGTCGCCGCCGCGCAGCGAGGCGAAACCGATGTCGCCACGTTTGCGCGCGCCGGTGTGGCCGTCGCGGCCACGGTCGGAAACCTCTGCCAGATCGACGCCGCGTCCTTCGGCGGCAGCCTCGCCCAGCATCAGGGCGGTGCCGGAGGGGGCGTCGACCTTGTGGCGGTGGTGCATCTCGACAATCTCGATATCGAAATCGGCGTCCAGTGCCTCGGCCACTTTGCGGGTGAGGACGGTCAGCAGGTTGACGCCGAGGCTCATGTTGCCCGCGCGCACGATGACAGCGTGGCGGGCGGCGGCCTCCAGCCTTGCAAGGTCGTCGTCCGACAGGCCGGTGGTGCCGATGACATGGGTCAGGCGGGCCTGCGCGGCGATTTCGGAATGGGCGACGGTGGCGGCGGGGGTGGTGAAATCGACGACGGCCTGCGAGCGGGCGAAGACCTCCAGCGGGTCGTCGGAAACCGTGATGCCGAGGGGCGCACCGCCGAGACATTCGCCAAGGTCGCGCCCGATCCAGTCGTGGCCCGGGCGTTCGGTCGCGCCGGAAATATGGGCGTTTTCGTTTTCCCCGATTGCCTGAACCAGCATCCGGCCCATGCGGCCCGATGCGCCTACGACTGCTATGCCTGTTGTATCGCCCATAATCATCCCCAAATCCGGTATACCAACGGGTTTAGCGCCCCTTTGCGCGGATGCAAAGGGGGGATGTCTTGACTTAAGCGCATTGCGGGTGGATTAGGAGCCATGGGAAAGAACAAATTTCATGAAGGGTCAGGCCCTTCGCAGCGACAATTGCGGGTGGCGGAACTGATCCGGCGCTCGTTGTCCGATGTGCTGTTGCGCGGTGATATCCATGACGAGGATCTGGCGCATGTGTCTGTAACGGTGGGCGAGGTGCGGACCTCGCCGGATTTGCGCCATGCGACGGCCTTTGTCCTGCCGCTGGGCGGGGTGAATACGGAGCAGGTGCTGGAGGCGCTGAACCGCAACCGCGGCGAAATCCGCCATCTGGTGACGAAAACCCTGTCGCTGAAGTATTCGCCGGAACTGAAATTTCTGGAGGACCAGAGCTTCGACCAGATGGACGAGACGCGCCGTCTGTTGCAGGCCGAGGATGTGCGTCGCGATCTGGAAGCGGATGAATAGCCGGTGTTTCGCCGTCTGAAAGCACGGTTTGGCAAAAAGCCGGTGCGGCGGTCACCGGCAGAACTGATGTTGCGGCTGGAGCGGGCGGATGTGTATTACCTGCATATCGCCAAGAGCGGCAGCACCTTTCTGAAAAACCTGTTCTATTATCTGGATCACGGGCAGGTGCATCCGGCGGGCAACCGTATTCATGGCGAGGCGGTTCTGTTGCGGGCGCGGGTGGAGGACGAGGCGCGGATCAGGGCCTCGAAACACGCTTTTGCGGTGATCCGCGATCCGCTGGAGCGGTTCCTGTCGGTGTATTTCGACAAGATCTATGGCGAGGGGCCGCAGAATTTCCCCGATTTGCGGGAATATTTTGCCGAAACTGTCGGGCTGGATTTATCCTATGATCTGGATGTGGAGGGACACCGGCGCAACTGTTATCTGCTGATCGACTGGATTGCCGATAATCTGGCCGGAAACACCGACCAGCCGGTGAATTTCCACTGGCGGC
>JALSHL010000229.1 GCA_026982255.1 Paracoccaceae bacterium
CGCCAGACCACATGCCGTAGTGCAAGGAAAGACCTGTTATGTTCCTCGATACCAAGAACGATCCCGAGTTCTCGCCGCCGTTCCGGCAAATCCTGACAATGCTGGTGATTATCGTGTTGTTCGCGGTGGCGGTCTATTTCATGTATCCGACGGTTTCGCCGATTTTCCTGACCTCGCCCTGGCTGAACGGGTTTATTATCGCGGTATTCTTGTTCGGGGTTTTCATGACCTTCTGGCAGATGCGCACCCTGTTTTCCGCCGTAAGCTGGATCGAGGGGTTCGCGCTGGACCGGCCCGGGCACGAATTTGTCAAGGCGCCGCGGTTGCTGGCTTCGCTCGCGGCACTGCTGCATGACAGCCGGTCGCGCAAGTCGCTGACCTCGGGGTCCACGCGCTCCATTCTGGATTCCGTGGCAACGCGGCTGGACGAGGCACGCGATATTACCCGCTATATCATCAACCTGCTGATCTTCCTCGGGCTACTCGGGACGTTTTACGGCCTGGCGACGACGGTTCCGGCTGTGGTCGAGACTATCCGCTCGCTGGCTCCGAAAGAGGGGCAGACGGCGATGGAGTCGTTCGACAACCTGATGCGTGGACTGGAAATGCAGATGGGCGGCATGGGCACGGCGTTCGGTTCGTCTTTGCTGGGTCTGGCGGGTTCGCTGATCGTTGGCTTGCTGGAGATTTTCGCCGGACACGGGCAGAACCGGTTCTATATGGAACTGGAGGAGTGGCTGTCCTCGATCACGCGGGTCGGGATTGCCGATACGGATGGCGGGATTGACGGTTCAGCGATTGCGGGGTTAATGGAGCAGACCTCGCACCAGATCGATACGCTCAAGGAACTGGTGATGCGGGGCGAGGAACAGCGGATGCGCACCGACAGTCGCCTCGGGTCGCTGGCCGAGGGGATCACAGCGCTGGCCAAGCAGTTGGCGAACCAGCCGGCGGGCGGACAGGCGAGTCTCGATCCGGCGTTGTTCGAACGGCTGGCGCAGGGGCAGGAGCAAATGGTCGCGGGGCAGGCGCAGATCGTGGCAGCCCTGCAGGAATTGCATAAGGGCGATGGCGAGAGCATGGATGCCGAGACGCGGATGCGGTTGCGCAACATCGACGTGCAGTTGCTGCGTGTGCTGGAGGAAATGTCGGCAGGCCGGCAGGATTCGATCGCCGAGATCCGGCAGGATCTGGCGACGATCAACTATACGCTGCAACAGGCGGTCGAGCAGGGCGAGGGATAGGCATGGCGCTTTCGCGCAGATCGGGATCGCGGCTGGCGGCGAATATATGGCCCGGCTTTGTGGACGCTATGACGGCGCTGCTGCTGGTGCTGATGTTCGTGCTGTCGATCTTTATGATTGTGCAGTTTGCCTTGCGCGAAACGATTACCGGTCAGGAGACCGAGCTTTCCAACCTCTCGGCGCAGGTGGCGGGATTGGCCAAGGCGCTGGGACTGGAGGAAAAGCGCAACACCGATCTGTCGAACCAGTTGGGGCAACTGGATGCGCAGCTGGAGGAAACCAATGCGCAGGTGCAGTTGCAGGCGACGCTGATCAATTCGCTGACCGGAGAGCGTGATGCGGCGCTTGCCCGCGCCGCGAGTTTCGAGGAGCAGGTGGCGGGATTGCTGGCGCAGAACGCCGATCAGGCGAATGCGATTGCGGCGGCGCAGGCCTCGATTTCCGAACTGGAAGCGGCGCGTGATCTGGAGATTTCGCGCAAGGAAGCGGCACAACTGGCATTGGCGCAGGTGCGCTCGGAACTGGATGCGGAGACCGAACAGGCGCGGCTGGCGGCGGCGCGGGCCGATGTGCTGGAGGCCATGGCAGCGGATCTGCAGGGGAAACTGGACGCGACGACAACCTCTCTGACCGAGGCCGAACAGGCGCGGTTGATCGAGGCCGCCACGGCAGAAGCCTTGCGGGAGCGTTTGCGTAATTCGGATGCGGA
>JALSHL010000230.1 GCA_026982255.1 Paracoccaceae bacterium
CTGGCTGCGCGCTGTCGCCGATGCGCACACGGATTTCTGGCAGGTGACGCAGGACGGGCTGGATTATGCACTGGAGGCGGCCGGTTTGCAGGACGCCGAACTGCGCGAACGGTTGCTGGCGCTGTATCGGGAATTGTCGGCCTTCCCCGAGGTTCCCGCGATGCTGGCGGATTTGAAGGCGGCGGGGATGCAGACGGCGATATTGTCGAACGGCTCGCCGGATATGCTGGCCTCGGCCGTGGAAAGCGCGGGGATCGGCGGTGTGCTGGACGACGTGCTGAGCGTGCAGGACGTGGGTGTTTTCAAGCCGCATAAATCGGTTTACGACATGGTCGGCCGGCGCTTCGGTTGTGCGCCGGAGGAGGTTCTGTTCGTGTCCTCGAACGGCTGGGATGCGGCAGCGGCGGCGGGCTACGGGTTCTATACGGCGTGGGTAAACCGCGCGGGCGAGCCGATGGACCGGCTGCCGTGGAAGCCGCAGGTGGTGATGAAGGATTTGACAGGAATTGCGGAACTGGCGCGGGGGCGGGTATGAGGTTTACCACGAGTGACGGGCTGCAACTGGCCTATGAGGACGAGGGCGCGGGGCCGGTTCTGTTCTGCCTGCCCGGGCTGACGCGCAATGCGCGGGATTTTGACGATCTGGCGGCGGCGATACGGGACGTGCGGCTGGTGCGGCTGACCTATCGGGGGCGCGGGGAGTCGGATCGGGACCCGGATTTCATGAACTACAATGTGCCGCAGGAGGCGCGGGACGCGATTGAATTGCTGGACCATCTGGGGATTGAGCGGGCGGTGTATCTGGGGACCTCGCGCGGGGGGATTATTGCCATGCTGACGGCGGCGATGGCGAAGGAGCGGCTGGCCGGGGTGATCCTGAACGACATCGGGCCGGAGATCGACGCGGGCGGGCTGGACCGGATTTACGACTATATCGGGCGGCAACCGAAGGCGCGGAATTTTGACGAGGCGGCGGTTGTGCTGCGCGAGACGATGGGGGCGGAGTTTCCCGATCTGGCGCTGGCGGACTGGCGCGTGCAGGCGACGCGCTGGCTGGAGGAGGCGCCGGAGGGCGGGTTGCGGCTGAACTACGACCCGAAGCTGCGCGACGCGATGCTGGCGCAGGCCAAGGGGGAGCAGCCGGATTTGTGGCCGCTGTTCGACGCGATGGCGGGGCTGCCGCTTGGGGTGTTGCGCGGGGCGAACTCGGACCTGCTGAGCCGTGAAACGGTGGCGGAGATGCAGCGGCGGCGGCCGGATATGGTTTACGCCGAGGTGCCGGGTCGCGGCCATGTGCCGTTTCTGGACGAGCCGGAATCGCTGGCCGTGATTAACGAAGTGGTAAGGGAATCGGTTTAGTGGTTGATATCGGAATGATCCGGGCGGCGGCAGAACGCCTCGCCCCTGTGGTGCGCAGAACGCCGCTGTTGTCCTCGCCGTTTCTGGATGAAATCGCTGGCCGGCGGGTGTTTGTGAAGGCCGAGAACCTGCAACATACCGGCAGTTTCAAGTTTCGCGGCGGCTGGTCGGCGCTGTCGGGGATGGATGCGAAAAAACGGGCCGGCGGGGTGATTGCCTATTCGTCCGGCAACCATGCGCAGGGGGTTGCTCTGGCGGCGGCGCGCCACGGGGTGCAGGCGGTGATCGTGATGCCGGATGATTCACCGGCGTTGAAGATTGCCAACACGCGGGCGCTGGGCGCGGAGGTGGTGCTGTATGACCGCCTGAACGATGTGCGCGAGGAGATCGGTTCGCGGATCGCGGCGGATCGCGGGCTGGTGCTGGTGAAACCCTATGACGAACCGCTGGTGATTGCCGGGCAGGGCACGGTCGGGCTGGAGATCGCGGCGCAGGCGCGGGACGAGGGGATCGGCGCGGCGGAGGTGCTGGTGAATTGCGGCGGTGGCGGGCTGACCGCAGGGATCGCGCTGGCGCTGGAGGCGGAGGCGCCGGAGATGCTGGTGCGGACGTGCGAGCCGGCGGGTTTCGACGATGCGGCACGCTCGTTGGCGGCGGGGCGGATTGTGGCGAATGCAACGCAGGGCGGCTCGATCTGCGATGCGATTGTGACGCCGGAACCGGGGGCGATTACCTTTCCGGTCATGCAGCGGCTGTGCGGCGCGGGGCTGGTGGTGACGGATGCCGAGGCCTTGCAGGCGATGGCGCTGGCGTTCCAGCGGCTGAAGATCGTGCTGGAGCCGGGCGGGGCGGTGTCGCTGGCGGCGGCGCTGTTCCAGGGCGACGGGATCGGGGCGGATACGGTGATTGCGGTGGCCACGGGCGGCAATGTGGATGCGGCAATCTTCGCGCGGGCGCTGGAGACGCTGGCATGACGCGGGCGGATATCGTGATTGTCGGCGGCGGAATCGCGGGGGCGGGGCTGGCGGCGAGGGTCTCGGAATTTGCCGATGTGGTGCTGCTGGAGGGCGAGGATTCGCCTGGCTATCACGCCACGGGGCGCTCGGCGGCGATGTATGTGGTGAATTATGGTTCCGACGTGGTGCGGGCGCTCAACCGGGCCAGTGGTCCGGCGCTGGATGCGGCGGGGGTTTTGACGCCGCGCGGGGTGCTGATTGTGGCGGAGGAGCGCGAGCGGCATTTGCTCGACGCCTATCTGGCGGAGCCGGAGGTTGAGCATGTCGGACGGGCGCGGGCGCTGGAGATGGTGCCGATCCTGAAGGCGGAGCGGCTGGCGGATGCGGTGCTGGAGACCTCGGCGCGGGATATCGATGTGGACCTGCTGTTTCAGGGCTATCTGAAAACCGCGCGGGCCAACGGGGCGCGGCTGGTGACGCGGGCGCGGGTGACGGGGATGCGGCGTGCGAGCGACTGGATTGTCGAGACCGCGGCGGGGGAATTTTCCGCGCCGGTGGTGGTGAACGCGGCGGGGGCATGGGCGGATTCTGTGGCGGCGATGGCGGGCGTTGCGCCGTTGGGGATACAGCCGTTCCGGCGCTCGGTCGCGCGGCTGCCGGCGCCCGGCGGGCATGATGTGCGCGGATGGCCGATGCTGCTGAACGCGCCGGAGACATGGTATGCGAAGCCGGATGCGGGCAAGTGGCTGGTGTCGCCGGCCGAGGAGGATCCGGTGGAGGCGATGGATGCCTGGGCCGACGATATGGTGCTGGCCGAGGGGATCGCGCGCTATCAGGAATTTGTCACCGAGGAGGTGGTGCGGATCGAGGGGAGCTGGGCCGGATTGCGCAGTTTTGCACCGGACCGCACGCCGGTGGTCGGGTTCGACCCGGCGGTGGAGGGGTTTTTCTGGCTGGCGGGTCAGGGGGGCTACGGGGTGCAGACCTCGCCGGCGATGTCGGCGCTGGCGGCGGCGTTGATCGGGCGGGGGATGCCGGAACTGGACGGGTGGGTGGTGGACGGGTTGTCGCCCGCGCGGTTTTCATGAAGCGGGCGCTGGTGATCGGCGGCGGTCCGGCGGGGCTGATGGCGGCGGAGGCGCTGGCCGATGCGGGGCTGGCGGTGACGGTGGCCGAGGCGAAGCCTACGCTGGGGCGCAAGTTTCTGATGGCGGGGAAATCCGGGTTGAACCTGACCAAAGACGCGCCGCTGGAGGAGTTTCTGGCGGCCTATGGCGCGACGCGTGGCTGGCTGGAACCGGTGTTGCGGGCGTTTGGTCCCGAACAGGTGCAGGACTGGGCGCGCGGTCTGGGGCAGACGGTTTTTACCGGATCGAGCGGGCGGGTTTTTCCGAAGACGATGAAGGCCTCGCCGTTGTTGCGGGCCTGGGTGCGGCGGCTGGATGGCAAGGGCGTGCGGTTTGTCATGCGCTGGCGCTGGCAGGGCTGGCGCGGGGATGCGGCGGTGTTTGCAACGCCGCAGGGCGAGCAGGTTCTGACGCCGGATGTGACGGTGCTGGCGACGGGCGGGGCGAGTTGGGCGCGGCTGGGTTCGGACGGGGCCTGGGCGGAGTGGATCGGGGTGCCGCTGGCACCGTTCCGGCCCTCGAATATGGGATTCCGGCGGCAATGGTCGCGGTTTATGGAGCCGCATTTCGGCGCGCCGGTGAAGCCCGTGCGCCTGACGGTGGGCGGGCAATCGGTGACGGGCGAGTTTGTGGTGTCGCGGAAGGGGATCGAGGGGAGCGCGGTTTATGCGGTTTCGGCCGCGTTGCGCGATGGCGGGGAGCTGGTGCTGGACCTGTTGCCGGATCTGGCGTTGGCGCAGGTGGAGAAACGGTTGGCGAAACCGCGGGGACGCAACAGTCTGTCGAACCATTTACGCAAAACGCTCGGGCTGAAGGGTGTGAAGGCGGCGTTGTTGCGCGAGGGCGGGGTCTTGCCGGACGGGGCGGCGTTGGCGGCGCGGATCAAGGCGCTGGCGTTGCCGCTGGACGGGCCGGCGCCGCTGGACGAGGCGATCTCGACCGCGGGCGGAGTGCCGGTGGAGGCGCTGGACGGGCTGATGCTGAAGGACCGGCCCGGGGTGTTTTGCGCCGGCGAGATGCTGGACTGGGAGGCCCCGACCGGCGGGTATCTGTTGACCGGTTGTCTGGCTACAGGGCGCGCGGCGGGGTGGCAGGCGGCGCGGTTTTCTGCCGGTTAGGCCACCTGCACCGGTGCGGTGCTTTCCAGATGCCAGACCTTGGATACGATCTGCCAGCCGTCGGCGCCTTTGACGAAGGACAGGTGGTCGACGAACACGTTTTCATGCGCCTGCAGGCGCAGCTTGACCACGGCGCTTATGTCGGACAGCCAGTCGATGGACAGGATCTCGTCGTGGCGGGTCTGGTTACGGCCTGCGGGCGAGGGGCGGCTGGCGACATCGGCGCGGAAGCTCGCAATCGGGTCGGCGAGGATAACCCCCTCGTCGGCGTCGAACAGGCTGGAGGCGGGGTGGAATACCTGATCCAGTTTTTCAACGTCACAGTAGTAGATTGCATCGAGATAGATGGCGACGGCATCGAGTAGTTCGGCTGTTTTCTGCATGGTGGCTCCTTTTTCCGTGTCTTGTGGATAGGGCGGCACCGGTGCGAAAACTAGTGGCGTAAATGACAAACTATGCTAAGAAAACGACAAATGGTGCGGAAAACAGATATTCATAGCCGGGTTGCCGCGGTGACCTATGACGGTTTGTGCACTTTTGAATTCGGTATAGCGACCGAGGTGTTTGCCCTGCCGCGGCCGGAATTCGATTTCCCGTGGTATGAATTCGTAACCGTTGCGGCCGAGTCGCGGACGGTCCGCGCTGCGGGCGGGGTGCGGGTGGAGGCGGAGGCCGGACCCGGGGCGCTGGCGCAGGCGGATACTATCGTTTTGCCCGGCTGGCGGGACCGGGCGGAGCGGCCGCCGCAGGATCTGCTTGATGCCCTGCGGGAGGCACATGCCCGCGGAGCGCGGCTGTTTTCCATATGCTCGGGGGTTTTCGTGCTGGCGGCGACGGGGTTGCTGGACGGGCGGCGGGCAACCACGCACTGGCATCACACGCAGGCGTTGCGCCGGATGTATCCGGCGGTCGATGTGGTCGAGGACGTGCTTTATGTGGATGACAACCGGATTGTAACCTCGGCCGGAAGTGCGGCGGGGATCGACGCGGCGTTGCATATTGTGCGGCAGGATTTCGGCAGCGGTGTCGCGAACCGGGTTGCGCGGCGGCTGGTGATGGCCCCGCACAGGGACGGCGGGCAGGCGCAATATGTCGTGCCCGAGGCGCCGCGGGCGGGGCGTTCGCTGGCTGAAGTTATGGACTGGGCACGGGCGCGGCTGGCGCAACCGATGGATATTGCCACTCTTGCGGCACAAGCGGGCATGAGCCCGCGCACCCTGCAGCGGCGGTTCCGGGCGGAAACGGGGACCGGTCCGATGGCATGGCTGCAACGGGAACGGTTGTTTCGGGCGCAGGAGTTGCTGGAAACCACGGATGCTCCGCTTGGCGAGGTTGCGGCGCTGTCGGGTTACGAGTCGCCGGACACGTTCCGTATTGCCTTCAAACGGCGGGTCGGGGTGTCGCCGGCAGCCTATCGCGCGCGGTTTTATGCGTCTCCGTCCTGAAGGTCCCGGTTGTTTGCGATGATGTTTTCCAGCAGTTGCGCATCGCCATCCTCCGAACCGGTCGTGCCGAGCAGGTCCTGCCGGATATAGAAGGTCAGTTGCGCCACCCGGTGCATGATTTCGTTGCGTTCGGCACCGGCAATCGAATCGTCGCGGCTGGCGCGTTCCAGCGCGTCCAGAACCGAGTTGAAGTTGCCGATGACTTCAGGAGAGCCGATCATTGCCAGCTTGTGGTTGAGGACGCGCAGGTCGTTGAGCGCGGCGCTGTCCATGCGGTTGTTCTCGACGATGTCGCCGATGTGGTCGATCAGGGCGAAGTAGACGTCGGTTTTCTGCTGCATGAGCAGGACCTGCGCCTCTTTTTTCAGCTCCAGTTCGGTTTGCTGGTTCAGCAGCAACGCGGTGATCAGCACGGTGGCGACCGCGCCGATGAAAACGAGGATCAGTTCCTGCGAGAACGGGAAGTCGCCGCTGATCTGGTAGAAATAGCGGAACACCAGATAGCCGATGGCGAAGGTGGCGATGACCAGCAGCAGGGCGACAGTTTTTCCGGGCGGGCGCATCGTTCAATAATCCGTTTTTTCGCGCGCCCGTTGCAGGGCGGGGCGTTCCAGAAGGCGGGCGAAATAGGCGCCTACCTTGCCTTCGGGCAGGTCGAATTTTGCCGCTTGTGCCCAGTTGGCACAGTGGCCGAGCAGGATGTCCGGGACGGTGATTTTGTCGCCCATGACGAATGCGTTGTCGCCGAGGCGGTCCTCCAGCGTTTGCATGGCGTTGGCGAATTCGTGTCTGGCGGTGGGCTTGATCGCGGGGACGCGCAGCTCCTCGGGGTGGATGAAGGTGTTTTTGGCGGCCATCCAGAGCGGGCCCTCGATTTCATCGACGCAGAACTGGGTGTAGCTGTCCTGAATGGCGCGCTCGATCGTGCCGGCGGGGTAGGTCAGTTGCTCGTGGCGGTCGGCCAGAAACTGCATGATGGCGATCGAATCGTAGATCGGGGTGTCATCGACCAGCAGGCAGGGGACCTTGCCGGTCGGGTTGATGGCGCGGACCGCGTCGGAGCGGGGCGGGGCGAGGTTCATTTCGTAGTCCACGCCCATTTCCTCGAGTATCCAGTAGACACGCATGGCGCGGGTGCGGGGGGAGCCGATGACGGTATACATGGTTTCTCCTATCGGGGGCGCATCATGGCAATGCGGATGAAGGCGCGTTCCATCATGGCCATCGCCGGAACGGGACGCGACGAGCGTAACGCAAGATCGGTGTCGGTCAATAGCTGGATCACCGATTCCAGGCGCGGTGTGCCCCATGTGCGGGCCTGCCGGACCATGCGATCGCGCCGCGGGCCGAAAACCGGCGGGCGGGCGCGGGACAGGGCGGCTTCGGGGCCCTGGTCGGAGGAGGCGGCGGCGTGCAGCAGTTTGAAATGGCGGGTGGCGCCGATGCACAGCGTGGTCGGGTTGACCCCCTGCGCGGCGAGGCGGTGCATTTGCGGCACGATGGCGGCGGCGTTGCCCTCGGCCGCCATGTGGACGGCGTCATCCAGCGCGGCCTCGGTGGTGGCGGGGGCGCAGGCGAGGATGTCGGCGGGGCTGACGGGGGTGTCGTCGCCGGTTTTGTAGAGGGACAGTTTTTCCACCGTCTGGCGGAAGTCGCCCGGATCGAGTTCCTGCGCGAGATTCACGAGGTCGGTCATCGCCTCGGGCGCGATGGCTCCGATGCCGGATTTTTGCAGGGTTGCCTCGATCTCCTCGCGGCTTGGCGGGTCGGTGTAGATGCCGATGGCGACGCAGGAGCCGCTGCCCTCGAAGGTTTTGCGCAGTTTGGAGCGGGCGTTGAGTTGCCCCGCCGTGACCACCATCATGGCGTCGCCCGGCTGCCAGTCCTCCAGCGCGGCGGTGAAGGTTTTGTCGAGGGTGTCGGTGGCCTCCTCGACCAGAACCGTGCGGGGGCCGGGGAAGAAGCCCTGCGCCTTGAGGGCGTCCTGCAGGCGGGCGGGGTCCTTGCGCAATTCGGCGCCGGTCATGCGGATCAGGCGCATTTCCTCCTCGGCGTTCGGGCCGGTGATGGCGGCGATCAGGTCTTGCCGTTTCAGGGCGATGCGCATGGCGTCGGGGCCGAACAGCAGCACGCCCGCCTTTGACATATCCGGTTTGGCGAAGAAACGGGAAGCGTCGCGGGCGTTCAGTTTCACGGCAGCCATTCCCTGGCGGAAATGGCCATGAGGGTGACGATCTTGTCTGCCAGCGTAACCACAAGGCGGCGGTGGGCGTCGCGCGCCGCAACGCGGGTGGCATAGGCAGTGCCGGTGGCGTTGTAGGCGGTGAAGGCCTCGACCGTGTCGGAATAGACCACGGTGCCGTCGGAGCGTTCGACCGTGAAATCGGCGATGCCCTTGAGATTGTAGCGGGTGATCGAGCCGTCGGGCGTGATGGCCAGCCCCTTGCGGTTGATTCTCAGGTCCACGCCCAGCAGGAATTGCGGGTCGGTGGCGATGCCGAGGCGGGATTCGAGGCGCTCGCGCATGTCGAAACCGGTCTGGCCTTCGAATGGGGCGAGGGCGATTTTGCCATACATGGCGTTGGCGGTGGTGCCTTCGCCATAGATCGGGGTGAAACCGCAACCGGCCAGCAGCAGCGGGGTGGCTGCGAGTGTCAGGAAGGTGCGGCGGCTAGATAACGACATTGACAATACGTCCCGGAACCACGATCAGCTTTTTCGGGGCTTTGCCATCCAGAGCCCTGATCACAGCATCGTCCGCCAGCGCCAGTTTTTCAACCTCGGATTTGGCGGCGTCCTTGGCGACGGTGATTTCCGAGCGCCGTTTGCCGTTGATCTGGATCGGCAGGGTTACGGTGTCGTCTATCAGCAGGGCGGGGTCGGCTTCGGGCCATGGGGTCGTGGTGACCATGCCTTCACCGCCGAGCAGGTGCCAGACTTCCTCGGCCAGATGCGGGGTCATGGGCTGCATCAGTTGCGCCATGGTTTTCATGGCTTCGACCTTGGCCGCTTTGCCGGCCTTCGATTTCTGCAGGGTGTTGGTGAATTCGTAGAGCTTGGCGATGGATTTGTTGAAGGCGAACCCCTCGATCCCTGCGGTTACGTCGGCGATGGCGCGGTGGGTGGCCTTTTGCAGGGCCAGCGCGTCGGCGTCGGAGCCGGTGGTGTCGCTGTCGTTGATCTCGACCGCCATGCGCCAGATGCGTTGCAGGTGTTTCCATGCGGCCTCGGCCCCCGCCGCGGTCCATTCGACGTCGCGTTCGGGCGGGGAGTCGGACATGACGAACCAGCGGGCGGTGTCGGCGCCGTATTGGTCGATGATGTCCTCGGGGTCGACCACGTTTTTCTTGGATTTCGACATCTTGATGACGGGCCCGACCTCTACCGGTTCGCCGGTTTCGCGCAGGGTGGCGCCGGTGGCGGTGCGGATGACCTCGGACGGGTTGTGATAGATTTTGCGGCCGTTCTGCTCGGTGGCATAGAATTCATGCGTCACCATGCCTTGCGTGAACAGGGCGTTGAACGGCTCGATCGCCTTTTGCGGCAGGTGGCCGGTTCTGGCCATCGCGCGGGCGAAGAAACGGGAATAGAGCAGGTGCAGGATCGCGTGCTCGATACCGCCGATGTATTGGTCGACGTTCATCCAGTAGTCGGCCTCGGCCGGATCGGTCGGGGTTTCGGCGTGCGGGCTGGTGAAACGGGCATAATACCACGAGGAATCGACAAAAGTGTCCATCGTGTCGGTCTCGCGGAGTGCCGCGCCGCCGCATTTCGGGCAGACGGTGTTGCGCCATGCGTCGTGGCGGTCGAGCGGGTTGCCGGGGCGGTCGAAGGTCACGTCTTCGGGCAGTTTGACCGGCAGGTTTTCCTTTTTCTCAGGCACAACACCGCACTTGTCGCAGTGGACCACGGGAATCGGGCAGCCCCAGTAGCGCTGGCGGCTGATGCCCCAGTCGCGCAGGCGGTATTGGGTGACGCCCTTGCCCTTGCCGGCGGCCTCCATGCGGCGGATGACTTCGGCCTTGGCCTCGGCCACGCCCAGCCCGTTGAGGAAGTCCGAGTTGATCAGGGTGCCGTCGTCGGTTACGGCCTCGGCGCCGATTTCGCAGTCGTTGCCGTCGGCGGAGACCACGGGTTTTACGTCCAGACCGTATTTGCGGGCGAAATCGAGGTCGCGCTGGTCGTGGGCCGGGCAGCCGAAAATCGCGCCGGTGCCGTAGTCCATCAGGATGAAATTGGCGATATAGACCGGCAGTTTCCAGTCGGGATCGAAGGGATGGGTGACGGTGATGCCGGTGTCCAGACCGATTTTCTCGGCCTTTTCCAGTTCTTCGGCGGAGGTGCCCATGCGGCGGCATTCGGCGTTGAATTCCGCCACTTTCGGGTCGTTTTCCAGTGCCTTGGCCAGCGGATGGTCGGCGGAAATCGCGGCGAAGCTGGCGCCGAACAGGGTGTCGGGGCGGGTGGTGTAGACCTCCAGCGATTCGAACCCTTCGGGGGCGCCGTTGGTGGCGAAGCGGAATTGCAGGCCTTGCGACTTGCCGATCCAGTTTTTCTGCATGGTGCGGACTTTTTCCGGCCAGTCCGGCAGGTTGTCCAGTGCTTCCAGCAGTTCCTCGGAATAGTCCGAGATGCGGAAGAACCACTGCGTCAGCTCCTTGCGTTCCACCGGTGCGCCCGAGCGCCAGCCCTTGCCGTCGATCACCTGTTCGTTGGCCAGAACGGTCATGTCGACCGGATCCCAGTTGACCACGGCGTTTTTGCGGTAGATCAGGCCGGCGTCGAGCATGTCTATAAACATGGCCTGCTGCTTGCCGTAGTATTCGGGATCGCAGGTGGCGAATTCGCGGGTCCAGTCGAGGGAAAAGCCGAGCGGCTGCAACTGTGCCTTCATGTCGGCGATGTTCCTGTAGGTCCACTCGCCCGGATGCACGCCCTTTTCCATGGCGGCGTTTTCGGCCGGCATGCCGAAGGCGTCCCAGCCCATCGGGTGCAACACGTTGAAACCGCGGGCGGATTTGAAACGGGCCACCACGTCGCCCATGGTATAGTTGCGCACATGGCCGATGTGGATGCGCCCCGAGGGGTAGGGGAACATTTCAAGGACGTAGTATTTTTCCCGCGATTCGTCCCGCGCGGCCTTGAAAACCTGCGAGTCGGCCCATGCCTTTTGCCATTTCGGTTCGCTGACGCGCGCATTATATCGAGTCACGGCGGTATATCCCTTGTTATTCGCGCCCTGCGGGGGCTTTTGTGCTAAGTATCGGCTCGCGATTGCGGGAACAAGGGGGTTTCGGCGGCGGGCCTGTCCCGCGAGTGTGACATCTGTGCATCACTCGGTGGAACATTGCCACAGGACGAGGTGCGTTGCTTGACCCGAAGGGCATGTTGCGCGATTACATCTGCACTCCTTGCTGGGCAACCAGTGATAGGTGAGATTTTAACTAACATGAGAGAAAAAACGATGAAAAACGTTCTTCTTGCTACCACAGCTCTGGTTGCCATGGCTGGTGCCGCAGCTGCGGAAATTACCTGGAGCGGCGACGCAATGGCCGAATACACCGTCAATGGCGGTACCGGCACCTTCACTTCCTCCTGGAGCCTGGCCTTCTCGGCAACCCAGGAACTGAACAACGGTGTGACCGCCGGTCTGGACTACACTGTGCTCAACCCCCTTCCGGTCGGCTGGATCGAAAGCTCCATGGGCAAACTGTCCGTCGGTGACGCAGACGCAATCGGCGCTGCTTCCGACCACTATTCCGCCACCCAGAACGTTGGCGATTTCGCTGCCGGTGCCTATACCTCGGCTTCTGTCGCTGTTCGTGCGGACGCTTCCCTCGGCGGCTTTGACGTGTCCATCTCCGACGCCGATTTCTCTGGTGGCGCTCCGGCGGATCTGCGCGTTGGTGTTTCCGGTACCTTCGGCGCTGTTGACTTCGGTCTCGGTTACAGCCAGGTAAGCGGTGGCTTCGGTATGAATGTCGGCACCATGATCGGTGGCGCGAATGTTGGCGTTTCCTACTACTCCCCGACCGGCGAGTTCGGCCTGGAAGCAGATTACGACATGGGTAACGGCATCACTCTGGGTGCGTTCTACTCCAGCCTGCCGGTTGGCGACTACGGTGTTTCCGTCGGTTACGCTTCGGGCCCGCTGTCGGTTGACGTTGCATACGCTGCTCTGGGTTCGACCACCATCGACATGGGCTACGACCTGAACGATGCGGTTACTCTGTCCGCCGGTTACGACGCAACTGCAGCCACTGCCTACATTGCTGCCGATTACGACCTGGGTAACGGCGCGTCCGTATACGGTTCGTATGGCACCGGCTACGACAAGCCGGTTGGTATCACTGTTGGTGCATCCATCGAATTCTAATCCAAACGGATTGGAAAGTCTTAGAGGGGGCGGGTCGTTTGACCCGCCCTTTTCTTTTGCGCTCTTGAATGGCGGTCATGCGGGTTGTAGGCATGGGCCAACACAGGAGGGTGTCATGTCGCTTGCGGATATTCAGGAACGGATTGCCAGTGCCGAGGTTGCAGCGGGGCGTGCGGCCGGATCGGTGAAGCTGATCGCGGTGTCCAAGGTGCAGCCCGATGCGCGGGTCGAGGCGGTGTTGCAGCAGGGCCATCGGCTGTTTGGCGAGAACCGTGTGCAGGAGGCGGCGGGCAAATGGCCGGCGTTTCGCGAGCGGTTCGACGGGGTTCAGGTGCATCTGATCGGGCCGTTGCAGAGCAACAAGGTCAATCAGGCGCTGGGGCTGTTCGAGGCGATCCACACGCTGGACCGCGAGAAGCTGGCGAAGAAGCTGGCGGGCGCGGTGCAGGCGCGCGGGGCCTGTCCCGAACTGTTCATTCAGGTGAATACCGGCGAGGAGCCGCAGAAGGCGGGGGTGTTGCCGGCGGAGGTGGATGCTTTCGTCAAGGTCTGTCGCGAGGTTTATGATTTGCCGGTGTCCGGCCTGATGGTGATTCCGCCGGTGGACGAGGAGCCGAGCCTGCATTTTGCCCTGCTGCGCAAGATGGCGGAGCGGAACGGGCTGGCGAATCTGTCGATGGGGATGAGCGGCGATTTCGAGCGGGCGATTGCGCTGGGGGCAACGCATGTGCGGGTTGGCTCGGCCATTTTCGGCGAGCGGATGAAGGGTTAGGTAAAGTCCGCAACGCAAAAGGCATATGCCGAGGGCAGCGCCCGCCCGTGGGGGCGGTCGGGCGCTGCCCGACGTGTCCGTCGGGCAGGAACGAATAAGGCGCTGCGAGGCAGGTTAGGCCGGCTCCACCTTTGCCGCCGAGAATTTGAACTCCGGTATTTTT
>JALSHL010000231.1 GCA_026982255.1 Paracoccaceae bacterium
TGGAAACGGCCACGCCCGAAAGCTGGGATCGCCATATCAATTCCAACCTGCGGGCGCCTTTTTTCCTGACGCAGGCTTTTGCCCGTCAGGCACCGGAACCGGTGATGGATGCCAATGGCGAGCCGGAGGCGCAGGCGGTCGTGGTCAACATGGTCGATATGCGGGTGAAGAAGCTGACGCCGGAATTTGCGACCTATACCATCGCCAAGGCCGGATTGTGGGCCTTCACACAAACCGCGGCGCAGTTTCTGGGGCCGAAGGTGCGGGTGAATGCCATCGGGCCGGGGCCGACCATGCAGGGCACCCGACAGACGGCAGAGCATTTTTCGAAGCAACGGGCGGCGACGATTCTGGAGCGCGGCTCCGATCCGGTCGAAATCTGTCGGGCGCTGGATTTCATCCTCGATGTGCACGGGCTGACGGGGCAGATATTCTGCATGGACGGGGGGCAGCATCTGGCATGGCAAACGCCGGATGTGCTTGGAATCGAGTGATATTTTTTCCGGGTGTCCGTCAGGCGGCTTTTCATTGAAAATTCTGCAACAGACCGGAGTTTTCCACTTGACGCCTGTTCCGTCATGAAATCGTCATGATTCTGCTATTGTTTTCACGAACTTACAAAACAATATTAATATTTCCAATAAAAACAATGACTTGCATGGCTGCACAATTGTTGTGCAGATTGCGGAAGTGTTAACTATTACAGGAAAAAACGCCGCGCAAGCCGGATTGCCCACAGAGTTATCCACAGGAACGGTGGACAGTTTTTTCTTGATTTATCGTATTGGCGGATGCAGCGGCGGGGCGAATCGGGCAAACTGGAAAAATGGCGGATGTGACGGAAAATCAGGGGTTCGAGGAAGAAGGCGTCGCGCTTGAAGGTGCACCTGCACCGGTTGGCTTCGAAGTCATACGGTACTACCTGAAACTGCTGGATAACAGCCCGGGGGTTTACCGGATGCTCGACCGGCAGGGGCAGGTGCTCTATGTCGGCAAGGCGCGCAATCTGAAGAAACGGGTGTCGAGTTACGCCCGCCCCACCGGTCACACGGCGCGGATCGGGCGGATGATCGCGGCCACGGCACAGATGATGTTCCTGACCACGGAAACCGAGACCGAGGCGCTGCTGCTGGAGCAGAATCTGATCAAGCAGTTGAAGCCGCGCTACAACGTGCTGCTGCGCGACGACAAGAGCTTTCCGAATATTTACGTTAGCACGGACCACGAATTTCCCACGGCGCAAAAGCATCGCGGGGCGAAAAAGGGCAAAGGGATCTATTTCGGGCCGTTTGCCTCGGCCGGGTCGGTGAACCGGACGCTGCACCATCTGCAACGGGTGTTCCAGTTGCGTAATTGTTCGGATTCGATGTTTTCCAGCCGCACGCGCCCCTGTCTGCAATACCAGATCAAGCGTTGCTCGGCGCCTTGTGTCGGGCGGATCAGTCGCGAGGATTATGCCGCTACAGTTGATGATGCGGTGCGGTTCTTGTCCGGCAAGTCCAGCGGCATACAGGAACAACTGGCCAAGGATATGGCCGCGGCCAGCGCGGCGATGGAATACGAGAAGGCCGCGGCCCTGCGTGACCGGATCAGGGCGCTGGCCGATGTGCAGTCCTCGCAAGGGATCAACCCGCAGGGCGTGACCGAAGCCGATATCATCGCCCTGCATCAGGACGGCGGGCAGGCTTGTGTGCAGGTATTTTTCATCCGCGCCAACCAGAACTGGGGCAACCGCGCCTATTATCCGCGCATCGCCGCCGAAATCGGGCCGGCGGAAATTCTGGAGGCCTTCATCGGGCAATTCTATTCCAACAAGACTCCGCCAAAGATGGTGTTGATGAACCACGAGGTCGAAAACCCCGACCTGCTGGAGGATGCGCTGATCCAGAAACGCGGCAGCGGCGTGCATCTGCTGGTGCCGCAGCGGGGCGAAAAGCGCAATCTGGTGCTGGCGGCGGAACGCAACGCGCGCGAGGCGCTGGCTCGCAAAATGTCCGAAACCGCAACGCAGGCGCGCCTGCTGCAGGGGTTGGCGGATGCCTTCGGGCTGGACCGCCCGCCGCAACGGATCGAGGTTTACGACAACTCGCATATCTCCGGCACCAATGCGGTCGGGGCGATGGTGGTGGCGGGACCCGAGGGCTGGATGAAATCGGCCTATCGCAAATTCAACATCAAAGGCGACAACATCACACCGGGTGACGATTTCGGCATGATGCGCGAGGTGCTGGACCGCCGTTTCCGCCGCCTGATGAAAGAGGACCCCGGGCGCAAGGGTGAAAACTGGCCCGATCTATTGCTGATCGACGGCGGCGCGGGGCAGGTCTCGGCCACCATGCAGGCGCTTGCCGAACTGGGGGTCGAGGGAGTGGCGGTGATCGGTGTGGCCAAGGGCGAGCACCGCGACCGCGGGGAAGAGGAATTCCATCGCCCCGGCAAGCCGCCGATGGCGCTGCCGTATCGTGATCCGGTGTTGTATTTCATCCAGCGTTTGCGCGACGAGGCGCACCGGTTTGCCATCGGCACCCACCGCGCCAAACGGGCGAAAGCGGTGGGTGCAACGCCGCTGGACGAGGTGCCCGGGGTTGGCGCCGCCCGCAAACGGGCGCTGCTGGCGCATTTCGGTTCGGCCAAGGCCGTCACGCGCGCCGGTCTGGCGGATCTGAAGGCGGTGGAGGGGATTTCCGATGCGCTGGCGGAAACAATATATGGTTACTTTCACAGCGGCGAATAAGGCGTTAAACAGATGCGAACGATTTGCGGAGAGTGCTGAATATGCTGTGGAATATACCGAACATCCTTACGGTTGCGCGTCTGCTGGCCGCGCCCGGCGTGCCGCTGTCCTATGTGCTGATGCCCAGTCCGCTGGCGGATGTGGTCGCCCTGTCACTGTTTATCGGCGCGTCTCTTACGGATTTCCTCGACGGGTATATTGCGCGGCGCTGGAACCAGACCAGTAATTTCGGCCGTATGCTCGACCCTATTGCCGACAAGGTGATGGTGGGCATCGCATTGTTGATGCTGGTCACTCTGTCCGCCAGCAATCTGATGTGGGTCTGGGTCTGGCAGGATGTTCTGATCATGGCGGCGGCAGTGCTGATACTGTTTCGCGAAATCTTTGTTTCCGGGCTACGCGAGTTTCTGGGGGCGGATGCCGGAAAACTGCAGGTGACCCGTCTGGCCAAGTGGAAAACCACCGTCCAGATGGTTGCAATCGCGACGCTGATGGGGGGGCATATGCTGCAATACTATTTTGCCGGCGCGACTTTCGGGATGGAGAATGACTATGTGCGGGCGATTGTCGTCGGCGAGGTGCAGGACGACAGCAATGCCAAGCTGTTCTATGACGGGTTTCGCTGGCTGACATACGGCGGGCTGGGTCTGATTTCGCTGGCTGCGGTGCTGACGTTGGTGACCGGCTTCGACTATTTCCGCAAATCCTTGCCCTATCTGAAGGAGGAACGGTGATGCAGGTTCTCTATTTCGCATGGCTGCGCGAGCGTATCGGTATCCCGCGCGAGGAGGTCGAAACCTCGGCTGTGACTGTGGCCGATCTGGTGGCCGAGTTGCGGGGGCGCGAGCCACGCTATGAACTGGCGTTCTCGGACATGAAGTCGGTGCGTGTGGCACTGGATCAGGAGCTGTCCAGTCTGGATGCCTCGCTGGACGGTGTGCGCGAAGTGGCCTTTTTCCCGCCGATGACGGGGGGCTGAATGTCGGTTTCGGTGCAGGCAGAGGATTTCGATGTAGGGGCCGAAATGGCGGCGCTGGCCGAAGGGCGTACGGACATCGGGGCGATTGTCAGCTTCACGGGGCTGGTGCGCGACATGGCCAAGGGGGCCGCGATTTCGGATATGGAACTGGAACACTACCCCGGCATGACAGAAAAGGCGCTGAAAGAGATCGAGGCGCAGGCAAACGCCCGTTGGGATTTGCAGGGCAGCCGGATTATCCACCGGTATGGCAGGCTGGCGCCGGGGGCGCGGATTGTGCTGGTGTTGACCGCCTCGCCACACCGGCAGGCGGCCTTCGAGGCGGCGGAGTTTCTGATGGATTATCTGAAATCCCGCGCGCCTTTCTGGAAGAAGGAGGGCACCGCGGGGGGCGGACACTGGGTCGATGCGCGCGAGGCGGACGAGGATGCGCTGAAACGCTGGGATCAGGAATGATGCCCGCGTAGCTCCTCCACCTCGGCGCGCCATGCTTCGGCTTCCTGTCGCCAGTTTTCCGATTCCCTGCGGGCGTTGCCCAGACCGGCCATCGCCGCGTCCAGCTCGGCACGCAGCTGGCTTTCGGTATTGCGGGCATTGCGCTGGAATTCGGCCAGTTCTTCCTCGGCTGCACGCCTGGCGGCTTCGGCCTCGCGCATGCGGGCGATGACCTCGTCGGAGGCCATGGGGCCGCTGGTGCGCAAACGGTCATAGAACCAGCGGATCGTCCAGCCGAGTATGACGGCGATGACCAGTGCGGACCCTATTAGCAGGGTTAGCTCAGTTCTGCCCATTTGTTTCCTCCGTGGGAGTAAAGTCCGTTTCCAGAATTTTCAGGTTTTCGGGGCGCCGCAATGGCCGGTCCGGAATGACGGCGGCTTCGGCAGCGGCCTCTTCGGCAGCCTTCTGCGCGGCTTCTTCGGCGGCAGCCGTGGCGGGGTCGCCCTCGCGCAGCTTGAATTCGATACGGCGGTTCTGCAGGCGGCCGGCCTCGGTTTCGTTGTCGCCTATGGGCTGGCTCTCGCCGTAGCCGACGGCGGTTAGCGGGCCGAGCAGCAGGTTGCGCGCCAGCAGGGCGTCGAGAACAGCATCGGCGCGGGCCTGGCTGAGGTTGCGGTTCATTTCCTCGCGGCCCTGGCTGTCGGTGTGGCCGCCGATCTCGAACCATGCGGTGTTGCAGCGGTTCAGGACCTTGGCGATTTCGGAAATTACCTTTTCCGATTCCGGCTCGATCACGGCAGAGGAGGGTGGGAACAGGATACGGTTCTTTTCCAGAAGGGTCTTGATATCGGATTCGCAAATCTTCGGATCCGGGATATCGGGTTCGACTGCAACGGGGGCTAGCTGCTCGACATTGATGGAGAATCGCGCATCGGCGCCGAAGCCTTCTTCGAGGCGGGTTTTTATGGCGGCTTGCAGGTCGGGAGTCTGCCCCTTGCCGGTGACTACGACTTCTTCCTCGGAGATGGAAATTTCGCCCTCGTCCAGCAGGGCCAGCACGTCGAGCGCGACCAGCTGGTGCGCGGTCCAGCCGTGCGGTGCGAATTCGGCGATCTCTGTCTTGTCGCGCACCTGTTTGAAGCCGAACAGGGCCTCGGCGTAGCTTTCCAGTGTTTGCTTGGAAATTTCGTCGATGCTGACACCGCCCAGCGTGACCTGCCCCTCGGCGGGGCGCTTGGCGGTGAACGTCGGTCGGTTCTGCTCGCCTTCGGCCAGCGGTTTGCGGGTCAGGACGCGGTGCAGGATATAGGCATCGGGCAGCGCGGTTTCGAGCCCGTCGGCAATACGGTTGAAGGTGGCGGGATCGAAACCCTCGGGGGAGATCAGCGTGACGCCGGAATCCTGCATCTCCAGTGAACCGGCTCCCATTTCGGCCACGGCGTTTATGGCCGTAATGGCTATATCGGCCCAGTTGTCGGTTGGCGCGCCCAGTCCGATCTCGCACCCGACAGGGCCGGAAACCCCGTTGGCCCGTGCGGCCTTTGCAATCTTTGCGGCCCCTTCGGGCGTCAGGGCCTGACACAGCAGGGTTGCGCTTTCGGGGGTTTTGACAAATGTCAGGGAATAGGGCGAGAAAATCGGGCGCGGAGCGGTGATTTCCATTTCAAGCGTGACTTCGTCGGGCTTCTGGTTGCGGAGCTTTTGCGCCAGAAGGTTTTTTTCCGCATCGCTTTTGACCACGGCAACCACCGTTACAGCCCCGGGGACGATGGAAATCTTGGCGCGCTCTACACCGGTAACGACCTGCGCCCCGAATTCCAGCGCGCTGGCCCAGCCTTCGGGCGCTTCCCATTCGGTCGGTTCCTGCATGTCGATCAGGGACATGTGGTCGATGGTGCCGAGGGCGTCGTGGATCGGATTGTCCTCGCCAATATCGGGGGTGATACCGATCAGCGAGATGTCCGAACCGTTGCGCAGGATCTCCAGCGCGAAGTCGGGGGCGGTGACGGGAACGCTCTCGGCCACTTCGGTCCGGTTACGGATGCGGCTGGAGGAAACCACAGCGGTGACGGAATCCAGCGCCTGAATGCGCTTTTTCTCGTCCGGTGCGGTTCCGGTCAGGATGACCAGCGTGCCGTCGGCGCGCACCTCGGCCCAGCTTTGCCCCGAGGCGACGAGTGCGGTCTTGGTCAGGCGTTCGGTGGCCTGCTCCAGTTTGACGACCGCGAAATTCGCCACAAGAGCGGCAGCGGCTGCGCTGACGATGAAACCGGCGGCGGCGAAAGCGATGGCGGCAGGGCGCATGTGACCTCGGTGTTGCAATTGTGCGGATTTTCTAAGCGATCGGGCAGGGCGGGGCAAGGGCGCCAACGGGAAAGTTACAGCAGCGCGGCGATTCCCAGAATAACGGCGGGAATTAGCCCGGCATTGCGGTTCGAGCGGAACAGATTCAGGCAGATTTCCGGGTTGTCGATGTCCAGATGGCGCATTTGCCAGAACATGTGCATCCCGAAGGCCCACGCGGCCAGAATCGCCAGCATCAAGGACGTCGGATTCACCGTATTTCCAAGGGCGGTGATTCCCGCCAGCGCCATCAGCGAGACCGCCAGAACCATAAAGACGAACAGATACCGCGGCGTATTGTCGGCAAACAGCCGCGCCGTCGATTTCACCCCGATCAGCGCGTCGTCGTCCTTGTCCTGATGGGCATAGATGGTGTCGTAGAACAACGTCCATGCAATACCCGACAGATACAGCAACACCGCAGGCCAGCCGAGGCTGCCGGAATGTGCCGTCCATGCCAGCAGCGCACCCCAGTTGAAGGCGATGCCCAGAAACACCTGCGGCCACCATGTAAACCGTTTGGCAAAAGGATAGATCGCCACTGGCAGCAGCGCCGCGATGCCAAGGATAATCGCCGCGGTGTTGAAGGTCAGCAGGATGGCGAAGGATACCAGCGCCTGCACGGCCAGCCACGCCAGCGCCTTTTTCACCGAAACCTGCCCGGACGGGATCGGGCGCGAACGGGTGCGCGCCACCTTGGCGTCGATATCGCGGTCGGTGATATCGTTCCATGTGCAGCCCGCGCCGCGCATCAGAAAGGCGCCGATGGCACTGCCGAGCGCAATCCACAGGTCGAACCATGATCCGCCTGCGGGATCGGCGGCGACCGCCAGCCCGAGGCCCCACCAGCAGGGCAGCAGCAACAGCCATGTGCCGATCGGCCGGTCGGCGCGCGACAGGCGCAGATAGGGGCGGCTCCAGTGCGGGGCCAGTGTGTCGACCCAGTTTTGCGAAACCGCGTCGGCGACCCTTCCATCCGGATCGGTTTCGGGGATATGTTTGTCGGAATTCATCGAGGGGACCCCATGACGGCACGCGCGAAAATCAGGCTCTTTGTAGAGGCTCCCCTGGGGGCAGGGCAAGGGATTCCCCTGAACAAAGAGCAATCCAACTATCTGTTTGCCGTGATGCGCCAGCAGGTTGGCGATTTTGTGCTGGTGTTCAACAGCAAGGATGGCGAGTGGCTGGCTGAAGTGAGCAACGCCAACAAACGCGGCGGCGCGCTGGCCTGTGTGGAGCAAACCGGCCCTTTGCGCCTGCCGCCCGACCTGTGGCTGGTGTTCGCGCCGATCAAAAAGGCGCGCACGGCGTTTATCGTCGAAAAGGCCACGGAACTGGGCGCGGCGCGGATGATTCCCTGCCGGACCCGTTTCACCAACGAGCGGGTCAACGTCCAGCGTCTGCAAGCTCATGTGCTGGAGGCTACGGAACAATGTGGCGGCACCTTTGTGCCCACGGTGGCCGAACCGGTGAAATTCGACGACTTGCTGGACGACTGGCCGGAGGACCGGCAGTTGATGTTCTGCGACGAAAGTCGCGACGCCTTGCCTGCCGCGCAGGCGCTGGCGGGCAAGACGGGCGGCAAATGGGCGATCATTATCGGCCCCGAGGGCGGCTTTGCTCCCGAGGAAACGGAGCGCTTGCGCGGTATGGCGGAAGTTACCCGCGTCACGCTCGGCCCGCGCATCCTGCGGGCGGATACGGCGGCGGTAGCGGCGATCACCATGTGGCAAAGCGTGCTGGGGGAGTGGGCATGAAAATCCGCATCCACGAGGCCACCCGCGACGACAGCCTGCGGCTGGCGCATTTTCTGAAGAAAAACGCCGATACCTGCATGTTCATGCGCGCGAACCTGAACAACCACGGTATCGGGCAGAGCGGTCACAAACACGCCATGCGATACTTTCTGCGGGAACGCGGGGCGCAGATTGTCGGGGTCGGGGCGATTTCCAATTCCGGTATGGTGATGGTGCAGGCGGATGACGGGATCGCCGAAATCGCGGGCTTCATGCGGGAAAACATGGATGTGGGCGGGGTTGCCGGATTTCTGGGCGAAAGCGGCATGGTGGCGGAAATGCGTGCGGCGCTCGGGTTGACGGATCACGAGGCGAAGTTCGATGATGTCGAACCGATGTTTGCTCTCGCCCTTGCCGATCTGCAAATCCCGATGATCGAGGGCACAGTTCTGCGCAAGGCTGGCGATATGGATATGGCGCGGTTGCTGGACTGGACCTATGCATACCGTCTGGAAACCGGCCTGATGCAGGCGGGACCGGAGGCCCGCGCCGAGGTCAGGCAGGAAGTCCTCGCTGCCCTCGAACGCGGCAATACCCGCTTGCTGGTCCACAATGGCGAGGTTGTGGCCAAAACCGCTTTCAATGCCGAACTGCCGGATATGGTGCAGGTCGGCGGGGTCTATACGCCGCCGGAATTTCGCGGGCGCGGTTATGCCCGCCTTGTGGTTGCCCTGCACCTGGAGGAGGCGCGCGGAAAGGGCGTGACGCGCGCGATCCTGTTTGCCTCGGGGGAGGCGGCCGTGCGGGCCTATCGCGCCATTGGCTTCGTGCAAACCGGCCATTACACTATTACGATCTTCTGAAGGATTCCCATGCCGCTGTTCCGACCCGAGGCCGTTCAAACCCTGAAACGCTGGCGCGAGCCGGCGGGCATTGCCGTGCTGTTCGCTTTCGCGCTCTGGTTCCTGTGGCAGGCCTATCGCCAGTCGAGCTGGATTTCCGGTTTTGTCGGGCTGGTGTTTGTCGGCGTGGTCGGCGGGCTGCTCTATATCGCCTATCTGCGCGCGCTGTTGCGGCGCGAGGTATCCGGCCCCGGTATTATCGAGGTGCGCGAGCGCCATATCACCTATTTCGCCCCCGATGACCGTGGCGGCGAGGCCGATCTGGAGTCCCTGTTGCGCCTGCAGCTTTCGACCATGCCGAGCAACCTCGGGGACCGCAACTGGATCCTCTGGCATAGCGAGGGCTCGCTGGTCGTGCCGGTCTATGCCGAAGGGGCGGACGAGCTGATCGATGCGTTTTCCGCCTTGCCCGGCCTGACCTACGAGAAAATCGTCAAGGTGATGGAATCACCCGAAACGCGGATTTTCACAATCTGGCAACGGGGTTCGTAATATTTCCCCGTGCGGCTTGCGTCCGGCGGTTTTGCCGCATAAGTCGAAAAGACAACAAAAGGGAGTTCCCGCAATGTCGATACCGCAATCCGGTGGTGGTCCCATCGAGGACCACGCACAACTGGCGCAATTTCTGGCCGATGGCTGCAAACCCGAAGAGCAGTGGCGTATCGGTACGGAGCACGAGAAATTCGGCTATTGCAAGGATACCCTGCTGCCGTTGCCCTATGAGGGGGAGCGCTCGATCAAGGCGATGCTGGAAGGGCTGCGCGACACCTACGGCTGGAATGAGATCAGGGAAGGCGGCAACCTGATCGGGCTGGCCAAGGAGGGGGCGAATATCTCGCTGGAGCCGGGCGGGCAACTGGAACTTTCCGGCGCGCCGCTGGAAACCATCCACCAGACCTGTGACGAGACCAACGAGCACCTGCGCGAGGTCAAGGACGTGGCCGACCGTATCGGCGCGGGGTTCTTCGGCATGGGCGCGGCGCCGGAATGGACTGCCGAACAGATGCCGCAGATGCCCAAGGGCCGCTACAAGCTGATGACGAAATACATGGGCGAGGTCGGCACCCACGGCACGCAGATGATGTATCGCACCACTACCATTCAGGTGAACCTCGACTTTTCGTCCGAGGCCGACATGGTGCAAAAACTGCGCGTCGGGCTGGCCTTGCAACCAATCGCCACGGCGCTGTTTGCCAACTCGCCGTTTTTCGAGGGCAAGCTGACCGGCTATCAATCCTGGCGCGCGCGTATCTGGCAGGATACGGACCGCGCCCGCACCGGTATGTTGCCCTTCGTGTTCGAGGAGGGCTTCGGGTTCGAGGCCTGGGTGCAGTATGTCCTCGATGTGCCGATGTATTTTGTCTATCGCGACGGCAAATATATCGACGCGCTCGGCATGTCGTTCCGCGATTTCCTCAAAGGCGAGTTGCCGGCCCTGCCGGGGGAAAAGCCGACGCTTTCGGATTGGGCCGACCACCTGACCACCGTGTTCCCCGAGGCCCGCATCAAGCAGTATCTGGAAATGCGTGGTGCCGATGGCGGCCCGTGGCGCAAGATATGTGCGTTGCCGGCCTTCTGGGTCGGGCTGACATATTACCAGCCGTCGCTCGATGCGGCGTGGGACATTTGCAAGGACTGGACCGCCGAGGAGCGCGACCAGCTGCGTTTCGATGTCGCCAAATTCGGCTTGCAGGCGAAGTTGCGCGGGCGCGAGGTGCTGGATATCGCGAAAGAGCTGCTCGATATTTCGCGCGCGGGCCTGAAAGCGCGCGCTCGCCCCGGTGTCGGTGGGCTGATCCCTGACGAAACCCATTTCCTCAATGCGCTGGAGGAGGTCGTCGGTCGCGGCTATTCGCCGGCCAAGAAACTGGAGCGGCTGTATCGTTGTGAATGGGGCGGCGATATCAAGCGGATCTATCAGGAATACAGTTATTGATTGAGCCGGACAGGGATCGCGTGTAACGATTCCGGTATTGAACAAAATTTATTCCCGGAGTTCCCATGCAGCCAGCCATTCGTGTTGCCAATCTGGCGAAAAGTTTCGGGCCGGTCCGCGCCGTGCGCGGTATCGACCTGAGCGTGCAGCCGGGCGAGGCCTTTTGTTTTCTTGGCCCCAACGGCGCCGGCAAATCGACCGCCATCAATATGATGCTGGGCCTGTCGCGCCCCGATACCGGCGAGATCTCGGTATTCGGGCATGCGCCGGACAGTCGCGCCGCCCGCATTCTGACCGGATACACGGCGCAGGACAGCGATTTTCCCGCCAACCTCAAGGTGGGCGAATTGCTGGAGATGGTGCGCCGCCACTACCCCGATCCGCGACCGGCTTCGGAACTGCTGGAACAGTTCGGGCTGGACGCGTTGCAGGACCGCTTTGCCGGCGGGCTGTCCGGCGGACAGCGGCGGCGGCTCGGGCTGGCGATGGCCTTTGCCGGAAACGGCAGACTGGTGTTTCTGGACGAGCCGACCACCGGACTCGACTCGTCGGCGCGCAAGGCGTTCTGGGATTATGCGACGCGGTTTCGCGACTCCGGTGGCGCACTTCTGATCACCACGCATCATCTGGAGGAAATCGAAACCATTGCCGACCATATCTGTCTGATCAATCACGGCCGCATACAGATCGAGGGCGGCGTAGACGAAATCCGCGCCCGTCTCGGGCAGAAGTTCGTGCATTTCAACGCACCGGAACTGCCGGACCTGTCGCCGGTAACCGAGGTATCCGAAGAAAACGGCCGTTTCGAGGTGATGACACCGGATGCCGATGCGCTGGTGCGGGCGCTGGTGCAAAGCGGCGTGACTTTCCATGATCTCGAAATCCGTTCCGCATCGCTGGAACAGGCCATAGACGAGTTGACTCGGATGGAGGGCGCACAATGACCGGACTATATGCAAAAGTGATCGGTTTGCGGTTGAAAGAGCTGTTCCGGCTTCCGGCCTACTGGTTGCCGACCCTGCTGTTTCCCGCGATGCTCTATGCCATGTTCGGGGCGGGCGGCAGCGGGATGCGCGCGGATTATGCCATGGCCTCGTTTACCATCTATGCGGTGATCGGGGTGGCGTTTTTCCAGTTCGGCGTCTCGATTGCGCAGGACCGCGAGACCCAGTGGGAGCGCTACCGCCGGACCTTGCCCGGAGCGACCGGCCCGCAGGTCGCGGCACAACTGGTCGCCGCGCTGGTGTTCAGCCTGTTGTCGGCCGGTCTGGTGATCGCGATCGGCTATGTCCTGTCGGAGCCGAGCCTGAGTATGGTAGCGATTGCGAAGTTGCTACTGTCGGCGGTCGTGGTGGCCGTTCCCTTTACCATGCTTGGCGTGATGCTGGGCTACTGGACCACGGCGAAATCCTCGGTCGGGATTGCCAACATGCTGTATCTGCCGCTGGCCTATGTCGGCGGTCTGTGGATGCCGCCCGCGGCTCTGCCGGATATAGTGGCTAAAATATCGCCCTATACCCCGACGCGCCACGCTGGCGAGGTAGTCTGGGCCGTCGCCGGTGGCCGCCCGGTTCCCGGCGAGAGCATCCTCTGGCTGGCGGGATACGGCGCGGTATTTGCCGCAATTGCCTATCTCGGATATCGCAGGGACGAGAAAACACGCTACGCCTGAACAAAAACGGCCCCGTGCGGGGCCGTTGGTCTGTGTAATGGGGCGGATCAGGCGAGCGGGTCGGGCCCGAAGCGGTTGTCACCCTCGGTGCCTTTGCTGGCGAACCAGACGATCAGGATGATAATTCCGACAAGGGGAATGATGCCGATCAGGATCCACCAGCCGGATTTGTCCAGATCGTGCGGGCGCCGGACATAGACGGCAATTGACGGCAGTAGGGTTGCGAGCGAGAAAATCGTGCCCAGAACGCCGACGGTATAGGCAAAGCTCATATCGCCGACCATCATCACGTTTTGTCCGAAAATCGCGGTGTCCAGCCAGCCGGCGACAGCGCTTCCGGCCATCACAAACACCACAAACCACCAGAGTTCCGAACGCTGTGCTCGGCCGGAAAAGGTGACATATTTGTTGAAACAGGTGGAAACGGATTCTTTGAATGTCATGGTATCTACTTTTTTCCGATTTTGGGTTCTTTGCCATTGATCAGGCGGGCGATGTTTGCGTGATG
>JALSHL010000232.1 GCA_026982255.1 Paracoccaceae bacterium
ATCCCAGGCCGCGATCTCGTCCGGTGTGGCTTCGCGCCCGATACCCTGCGCCAGAACCCCGCCCGCAAGCAGGGTGAAAACCAGTGTGGCCTCAAGAAACCTCGACATTCAGCACCTCCCCGTTCGCGTCCACGGCCCATGTCTGGATGCCGTTGTTGTGATAGGTGGAGGTCGTGCCGCGAATGGCGCGCAGCGCCTGTTTCGTCGGCTGGACGTATCCGGTGGAATCCTGTGCGCGCGATTGCAGCAGCAACGGCCGCCCGTCCCAGTCGAATTCGAAATAGAACCGGTGCAGCGAATAGGCCATGTCCGGCGTGTCGATCCGCGCCCGATGCCAGTTCATCCCGCCATCCAGCGAGACATCGACCCGCGGGATAATCCCGTCACCACGCCCCGACCAGGCCAACCCGCTGATCACTGTGCGCCCCTTGCCATGCAGGATCGGCACTTGCGGCGACGGGCTGGTAATCACCGACTTCGCATCCATTTCCCATGTGAACCGCCGCGCCGAGCTGTCCGGCATCAGGTCGGTGTATTTCGAGGTTTCCTCGCGCTGGTGCCACGGCTTGTCCCCGATCTCCAGCCGCCGCAACCACTTGATCCACATGTTGGCTTCCCAACCGGGCACCACGAGCCGCGCCGGATAGCCGTTCTCGGCCCGCAACGCCTCGCCGTTCATCTTGAAGGCCACCATGCAGTCATCAAGCGCCTTTTCCAGAGGAATCGATCGGGTCATCGCTGCCGCATCGGCCCCTTCGGCCAGCAGCCATTTGCCGGCGGTTTTGACACCGGCCTCGGCCAGAATATCCTTGAGCAGCACACCGGTATACATGACGTTGTGAATCATGCCGTGTGTGTATTGCACCCCGTTGAGCTGCGCGCTGCGCGTCTCCATTCCGGTATTGGCGGTGCATTCCAGAAAATAGATTTTGTTGTGCCGCGGGAACCGCATCAGGTCCTGCAGTGTGAATACCAGCGGGGTTTCCACCAGACCGTGGACCATCAGCCGGTATTCGGCCGGATCGACCCGTGCCACGCCGCTGTGGTGGCGCTCGAAACAGACCCCGTTGGGGGTGATGATCCCGTCCAGCGCGTGCAGCGGCGTGAAGTTGATAGACGAGGTCGTATCGGCTGTCAGCCACGCCACATTGCGCCGCTGGACGTGCGCCTCGAACGGCGAGGGCAGGCCGTAGCCGGTCGCATCCACCCCGTCGCCGAGTTCCCGCGCCCAGGGCTGCACTTCCAGAATGGCCGGATCGCCGGACGCCGCCCGCACCAGCGGTGCCGCCGCGACGGATCCGCCAGCCGCCAGACCCGCAGCGAGAAATTTCCGCCGTGATTGTGTCTTGCTGTCGTCCATACGCTCCTCCGGTCAAAATGCCCGCACACCCGGATGCGGGCGCGCGGACTCTGGCGGGAATCAGGTGCCGGTGACTTTCACCGACTTGTTCGGGTCGATCGAAACCGTGCCCTGCCGTTTGAGATAGCTCTCGACCACGTCCCAGATCGCCGGTCCCTCGGTGCCCTCGTTGACCGAGGCCCAGCCGGACACCACATAGGTTTTCGCCGGATCGATGGCCTCGCCGGTTTTCAGCAAGGTCATATCGGTGATCCGCTCGCCCTGTTTCTTGGATACGTCGATCGAATAACCCATGCCGCCCATACGCACCATATCGCCGCCCTGCTGGTAATAGGGGTCCGGGTTGAACAGGTTGTCGGCCACGTCTTCCATGATGGTCTTGATCAGCTCGCCCGTCATTTCGGAGCGGTAGGCATTCGGATAGGACATGGCGGTGGCGTTGAACAGGTCCTCGCGCGTGATCGCATCGCCCGGCACCAGGCTTGGACCCCAGCGGAAACCGGGGCTGAGGGCAATATCCGCTTCGCGCTCGTCGATCAGCGC
>JALSHL010000233.1 GCA_026982255.1 Paracoccaceae bacterium
TGCTACCCGGGACGCGTTTCCTGACCATCGTGTTGTCAATTACAAAATCGGATATATTGCCCGAAGCTCCATGGCGGCTCTGAATTCCTGCGGCACCAGGGCCTTTGATGCCGCCATCACCGCGAGCAACATGGACAACTTCGAAAAACGTGCCGCCTTGCGCGATTGCAGTGCTGCCTGGAATCTTGAGCAGGAACTGGCAGAATCCGATATTTTCATAGTTGATCTATTGTCCGAAAGAAAAGGCGTCGCTGCGGGACCGAATGGAGAATTGGTCTCGCGCTCCTGGTTAATTCGCGAGCTTATGGAAAAGCGGCCCGAACTGTTCGAGGGGTATATACCGGAATCAGGAAACGAAGGCGGCGGTTTTGGCGGCTTGTTTGGCAAGAAAACCGGTAAATCACGCTATATGCAGTTGTTCGAGGAAGGTGTGACGCATCTTGCGAAAATTCTGGACAATCTGGGCGAGAGACGCCCGAAAGTCGTCGTCAACGAGGTCTATTTTGCGCATATGTATGACAATGGCACCAGAGGTGAGGTATGGGCGACCAGTTTCAACAAACATCTGGCACAGCTATATCCGCTATTTTCCGAAATCGTGAAGCCGGACCTGTCGGTGCGCTATCCGAAATCCGAACTTGTGGGGCGCAAAATAGGGCATCGCTGGGATCCTGCTCCGTTCCACTTTACGGTCGGGTATTATGAACGCTTGCCCAAGGCCATCTGGAACGAGCTTGGCTATATCACCAACCAGACGTTTGCCTAGGGCGTAGACCCGTTAATTAATCCGGCAAACCCTTCGGGTGTCATCGGCACTTCATTATTCATACTGGTGGCGCGGGGGTTATGGGCCTACGCCCTACACATCCAGTTCCTCGACAAATCGCGCGTTTTCCTGGATATACTGGAAGCGCAGTTCCGGTTTCTTGCCCATCAGCCGCTCGACCAGATCGCCGGTTTCGCCGGGGATATCCTCGTCTATTGTCACGCGGATCAGGGTGCGCGAGGTCGGGTCCATCGTCGTTTCTTTCAACTGCGCGGGGTTCATTTCCCCCAGCCCCTTGAAGCGCGAAACCTCGATTTTGCCGCGCGCGCCAAGGCCCTTTTCCAGCCACATGTCGCGCTCAACCTCGTCATTGGCATAAACCGATTTGGCGCCCTGCGTCAGGCGATACAGCGGCGGGGCGGCCAGAAACAGGTGGCCCTGATCGATCAGCGGGCGCATCTGGCTATAGAAAAACGTCATAAGCAGCGCCGCGATATGGGCCCCGTCCACATCCGCATCCGTCATGATGATAATCCGGTCGTAACGCAGGTCGTCGACGTTGAATTTCAACCCCGGCTGCACCCCCATTGCCTGACACAGATCGTTCAGTTCCTGATTCTGCATCATCTTGGAGGAGGCCGCCCCCAGCACGTTCAGGATTTTCCCGCGCAGCGGCAGGATGGCCTGCGTCTTGCGGTTGCGCGCCTGTTTGGCCGAGCCGCCGGCCGAGTCCCCCTCGACCAGAAACAGCTCCGTGCCCTCGCGGGTGCTGCCGGAACAGTCCGCCAGCTTGCCGGGCAGGCGCAGTTTTTTGGTTGCGGATTTGCGTTGTGTTTCCTTTTCCGCCCGTCGGCGCAGGCGTTCCTCGGAGCGCAGCACCAGATAGTCGAGAATCGCGCCCGCCGATTTCGTGTCCGCCGCCAGCCAGTTGTCGAAATGGTCGCGCACGGAATTTTCCACCAGCCGCGCCGCTTCGGTGGTGGCCAGCCGGTCCTTGGTCTGGCCGACGAACTCCGGCTCGCGGATAAAGACCGAGATCATGGCACAACCGCCCGCCGTCAGGTCCTCTCGCGTGATCTGCGCCGCCTTGCGGTTGCTGACCAGCTCGCCATAG
>JALSHL010000234.1 GCA_026982255.1 Paracoccaceae bacterium
ACACCCCGTCATCAAGGAACGCCAACGACACATCCTGGTCAAACGCCGCCCCGATCAGCACCACCTCCAGCGCTTCCTGCGCGAAAATCGTGCCATAAGGAGCCTTGCGGTTCACATAGAGGAATTTCTTTACATCTTCATCCATAACAATCCCTCCTACTCGCCGAAAGTAATCGTGCGATCGGTTTTGATACCCATCTCGATCAGCTGGCCAAGACCGGAAATCCGGAAGCCATCAGCAATGTTGTTGGCATCCTTGCCCTGACGGTCGGCCTCGTTCTGGTCCAGCAGACCGCGGCGCTGCGCAGCAGCAATACAGATCACCAGATCCAGATCATGCTCCTTGGCCAGTGCGGTCCACTGTTCCTGAATTTGACGGTCGTCCTGCGGCGGAATTGTCAGACGTGTGCCCACATTGACCCCGTCATGATAGAAAAACACGCGGCTGACCTCGTGGCCGGCGGCCAAGGCCGCCTTGACGAAGTTATAGGCCGAGTCCGACGCCTCATGCGTGTAGGGTCCGGCGCTGACAACTACTCCGAATTTCATCTCCGGTTACTCCTAGAAGTGGATGTGAGCCGACTGGTTCATGGTTTTGCGCGCACCGGTCCACGTATCGATGTGGTGCTTGGTGAAAGCAAGATCGGTCAGCTCGAAGAAACGGTTCCAGCCGATACGCTCGATCCATTCGCCCATACGCTCCCAGTGTTTCGCATCCTTCTTGTAGGCAGACACGATCTTCTGGACCACTTCCGCAACTTCCGGCCAATGCGGCGGGTTGTTCGGCAGGTTGGCAACGGCCAGCTTGTGGAACGTCGGCTTGGAGCGTGCGTTGGAGTGTTTACCACCAACCCAGATGGCGATCTTGGTGCTTTCGGCGCCATTGATCTGCATCGGCGGGCAGGGCGGGTAACAGGCGCCACAGCATACGCATTTTTTCTCGTCGACTTCCAGCGAAGGCTTGCCGTCAACCATTGCGGGACGGATAGCCGCGACCGGACAACGGGCAACAACAGCCGGACGCTCACAAACGTTGGCAACCAGATCGTGGTTGATCTTCGGCGGTTTGGTATACTGCACGTTGATCGCGATATCGCCCTGACCACCACAGTTGATCTGGCAGCAGGATGTCGTGATACGCAGACGGTTCGGCATTTCCTCGCGGATGAATTCCTTGTGGAGCATGTCCATCATGGATTTCACAACGCCGGACGCATCTGTGCCCGGAATATCGCAGTGCAACCAGCCCTGCGTATGCGAGATCATGGAAATCGAGGCACCCGTGCCGCCGATCGGGAAACCGGCCTCGTTCAGCGCATCGATCAGCGGCTGGACCTTGGCTTCGTCTGCCACCATGTATTCGATGTTCGAACGGGTGGTGAAACGGATGTGGCCGTCGGCAAATTCGTCACCGATGTCGCACAGCTTGCGGATGGTGTAGACATCCATCTGGCGCTGTGTGCCGGCACGAACCGTAAACAGAACGTCGCCGCTTTTGGACACATGGCGCAGAACACCGGCGCGGGGACGGTCATGGTAATCCCAGTTGCCGTAGTTCTTTACGCTGAGGGGGTGCATATACGGAAACGGATCCGGGACACCAACCTCGTCGGGCATGCGTGGCTTTTCGCTCATTTCATTCATAGTCTTTTCCTCCCTGCCCGGATCCTGAAGGGACTCCGGGCGTATCAAATCTGAAAATGTGGGCGCAGTGCCGACCTAGTCGTCGGCAGCCACAGTCATGCCAGCATCAAGCGCCTTGCGCTCGAAATACTTCGCGGCTTCCTCGTCGAAATCGTCCGTGCGAACGTAGCTGGACGTGCGCGGGTGGTTGACCATGTTCGGATCGGCCGGAATATTCAGCGCCTCGAG
>JALSHL010000235.1 GCA_026982255.1 Paracoccaceae bacterium
TCGTGGTGCCCGGTTGGGAAGCCAACATGTGGATCAAGTGGTTGCGGCGGCTGGAGATCGGGGACAAGCCGTGGCACCAGCGCGAGGAAACCTCGAAATACACCGACCTGATGCCGGACGGCTCGGCGCGGCGGTTCACATGGGAAATGGATGCGAAGTCGGTGATTACCAGCCCGTCGCCGCAAGTGCCGATCCTGCATGGCAAGGGACGCACAGTGATCAGCGGGTTGGCCTGGTCGGGGCGTGGTGACGGGATTATCCCGCGGGTCGATGTCTCGCTGGATGGCGGCATCAACTGGCACAAGGCGCGGATCGACACGCCGGACATGGCCTATTCGCTGCACCGGTTCTATTTCGAATTCGACTGGGACGGGCGGCCGTTACTGCTGCAATCGCGCGCACAGGATTCCACCGGATATGTCCAGCCGACGAAACAGGCGCTGCGCGCCATTCGCGGCACGACCTCCACCTATCACAACAACGGTATCCAGACATGGGCCGTGGATGCGAACGGGGAGGTGCTGAATGTCGAGGTTTCTTGAGGCCACACTGGTTTTCACCCTGCTTGCGGGCGGGGTTCTGGCGCAGGGTATCGGGCGCGAAGCCACACCGGACGAGATCGCGGCCTGGGATATCGACGTGCGCCCCGACGGGCTGGGCCTGCCCGAAGGGAGCGGCAACGCGCTGGACGGCGAGGGAATTTTCACCGAAAAATGCGCTGTCTGCCACGGGGATTTCGGCGAGGGGGTCGGGCGCTATCCGGCGCTGGCGGGCGGGTTCGACACGCTGGCCGACGACCGGCCGGTAAAAACCGTCGGCTCCTACTGGCCCTATCTGTCCACGGCGTGGGACTATATCCACCGCGCCATGCCTTATGGCGATGCGCAGTCTCTGGAGGATGACGAGGTTTATGCCATTGTCTCCTATATCCTCTATCTCAACGATCTGGTGGACGAGGATTTCACCCTGACGCGCGAGAATTTCACCGAAATCACCCTGCCGAACGCGGCAAACTTCCGCCCCGACGACCGTGCAGAGGTCGAAGTGCCGCTGTTCACCGATACCTGCATGGAAAACTGCAAGGAGAGCGTGGAGATCACCTCGCGCGCCGATCCCGAACTGACGCCGGAAGAATAGTCAGCCAAGCGCGCGTTGTGCGGCGAGACGTTCCATCGCACCGGTGATTTTCTCCACACCCCAATGGGCGGCGGAACGGGGCAGCCAGATTTCGTAATCGTCTTTGATCGGGGTCACGACACCGGCCAGCGCCGCGATTTCCGTGCGCGCCACATCGGTTTCGGCGAGGGTTGCCACATCCAGCGGGGTCAGGCGGGCCATGGCATCGGCGGCGTCGGTTCCGGTCAGGTGCAAGACAGCGTAGGCGTCGCTCTGGTCCGTGACGGCAGCGATACCGTCAAGGGCGGTGGCAAGGGCGACAGGATCGAAATCGCCCCTGGCAAGCCATTGGCCCGGTGCGCTCCAGAGCAGGGTCACGGATTTGACCGTGCGGGTTTTTCCGGTTTTCGGCAGACCGGTTTTCCAGAGTTTTTTCAGCGCATCGGCCACGGCAATCCCCTGCCCCCTGAACGGCGCAAGCGTGGCGATGGCGGCGGGTTGGGCGGGGTGTAACGCGCAGGCGCCAAAGGATTTCGGCAGGCCGTAAACGGGGGCGCGGGCGAAAAGGTCGGGATCAGTCACGGGCTTTGCCTCCGGTCGGGTCGTAAAACGGCAGGGGGACGATCCGGCAGCGGGTCTTGACATGGCGCAGCAGGTCCACGGCGCGGACGTTCTGCCCCGTGCGGGCGCGGCCGCCCTTGACGAAGGCCAGCGCGATCATATGGCCGAGGGTCGGGGAAAACACG
>JALSHL010000236.1 GCA_026982255.1 Paracoccaceae bacterium
GTGCAGCATAGCAAGAAATGCGTGCGGTTGAAGCAATTCCTTGAAAATTTGCAAATTATGTTGCGGACACTTTATGCAAAGTGCAAATATGCGAATACCGCAAATGCAGGAACCAACATGCCCAAAACCAGACTCTATGCCGGTGCCAAACTGCGCGAGGTGCGCACGAAACTCGGCCTGACGCAAAAGGACTTCGCCGGATCGCTGGGCGTGTCCCTGTCCTATCTGAACCAGATGGAGAACAACAACCGCCCGATCTCGGCCACCGTGGTTCTGGCGCTGGCGCATGAATTCGGCTTCGACGTGACCGAACTGTCGGCCCACGACGGCGAACGGGTGGTGGTGGACATGCGCGAGGCGCTGGCCGATCCGGTGTTCGGCGACGATGTGCCCTCGCTGGCCGACCTGCAGCTGACCGCCTCCAACGCGCCGTTGCTGGCCAAGGCGTTCCTGACCCTGCACCATGCGCACCGGCTGACACAGGAACGGCTGGCCTCCCTGAACGAGGCACTGGGCCGCGAGGAAAGCCCCCTCGCCCCGCTGCCGTGGGAGGAGGTGCGGGATTTTTTCCACTATTGCGACAACTACATCGACGCGGTGGACCGCGCGGCCGAACATTTCCACGAGCGCGCGGGGCTGGCCCGCCCCGACAAGCTCGGCGCGCTGGCCGAATGGCTGTCAGCACAGCACGACATCGATCTGGTGCTGGCCGGAGACGGCCCCCTGCGGCGTCTGGATCGCGAGACGGGCACCCTGACCCTGCTGAAACGTTCCGGCACAGCGACGCAGGCGTTTCAGGCCGCGCACCAGATCGCCCTGCTGGAACACGACGAGTTGCTGGAGGCCACGCTGGACTTCGCCCGTTTCCGCACGCCCGAGGCGCGGGATATCTGCAAGATCGGGCTGGCAAACTATTTCGCCGGCGCAACCCTCCTGCCCTACGGGGCCTTTCTGGCGATGGCGCGCGAGGTCCGGCACGATCTGGAAATGCTGGCAAACCATTTTTCCGCCAGTATCGAGCAGGTGGCGCACCGGCTCTCGACCATGCAGCGGGCGGGGGCCAAGGGGATCCCGTTTTTCTTCGTGCGGGTCGATCAGGCGGGCACGATCACCAAGCGCCACTCGGCCACGCGCCTGCAATTCGCCCGTTTCGGCGGCGCCTGCCCGCTCTGGAATGTGCATCGGGCCTTCGAAACGCCGGGGCAGTTCCTGCGGCAACTGGCCGAGACGCCGGACGGCGTGCGCTACTTCTGTCTGGCGCGCGATGTCTCCAAGACCGGCGGCTCCTTCCGCGCGCCAGTGCAGCGGTTCGCCATCGGGCTGGGGTGCGAGGTGAAACACGCCGACGCGCTGGTCTATGCAGACGATCTGGATGTGCAGAACGAGGCGGCATTCGAACCGATCGGCATTTCCTGCCGCATCTGCCCGCGCGAGAACTGCCACCAGCGCGCCGTGCCGCCACTGGAACGCAGCCTCGACATTGACCACAACGCGCGCGGAATTATCCCTTATTCCATTGAATAACCGGTCTCATACCCCCTGCCAGAGCCGGTCCGGAAATGCGGGAAACATTCTATCCGTGAACAGTCACTAAATCTGAAATGATCATTCACGGATAGATGGTGCGGTCGAGAAGACTCGAACTTCCACGGGTTTTACCCCACAGCGACCTCAACGCTGCGCGTCTACCAATTCCGCCACGACCGCACTTGAGATGTCGCGCCGTATAGCACCGGCTTTTGGGCTTGTGAAGCCCTGATCCGGCGGAATATGAAGGTTGGGCGAAAAAAACGTCAAAGCAGGAAAATACCGTGGTCGAGTGGACAGTTTCAAACGGGTTGATCCCCTATCCTGACGCGC
>JALSHL010000237.1 GCA_026982255.1 Paracoccaceae bacterium
TCGCAGGATACCTCGGCCTACGGGCTGGATCGCAGGCATGACCTGAACCCGTGGAAGGGGGGCGAGGTGCGCTCGCATATCACCGATCTGGCGCGGGAGCTGGGCGGGCTGGGGGCATGGGTGCGGTTGCATTATGTCTATCCCTATCCGCATGTGCGCGACCTGATTCCACTGATGGCGGAGGGGCTGGTGCTGCCCTATCTGGACATTCCGTTCCAGCATTCGCACCCCGATGTGCTGAAACGCATGGCGCGCCCGGCAGCGAGTGCGAAAACGCTGGACGAAATCGCGCGCTGGCGCTCGGACTGCCCCGATATCACCCTGCGCTCGACGTTTATTGTCGGCTATCCGGGCGAGACGGAGGCGGAATTCGAACACCTGCTGGACTGGCTGGACGAGGCGCAACTGGATCGGGTTGGCTGTTTCAAATATGAAAACGTGGCGGGCGCGCGCTCGAACGATGCGCCGGACCATGTGGCGGAAGCGGTGAAACAGGAACGCTGGGAACGGTTCATGGAGAAATCGCAGGCGATTTCCGAGGCAAAGCTGGCGGCGAAGGTCGGGCAGCGGCTGGATGTGATCGTGGACGAAATCGACGCCGAGGGGGCGACCTGCCGGACCATGGCGGACGCGCCGGAAATCGACGGGAACCTGTTTATCGACGAGGGGTTCGAGGGGCTGAACGTCGGGGAAATCGTGACGGTCGAGGTGGACGAGTCGAGCGAATACGATTTGTGGGGGCGGCCTGTCGAGGCATCGTGATACCGCGCGCGGCGGAAGTGTGCTATCCTCGGGCAAAGGGGGGATGACAATGAAAACCGTGGTGTCGATGTTTGTTGGCGGGCTGCTCGTGGGCACTCCGCTGGTCGCGCAGGAGGACGGACGCGAGGCCAACCATCTGCTGGGAACGGATTCGCCGTATCTTCTGCAGCATCTGTACAATCCGGTAGACTGGTATCCCTGGGGGAGCGAGGTGCTGGAAAAGGCACGGGTCGAGGACAAGCCGGTTTTCATATCGGTCGGATATTCTGCCTGCCACTGGTGCTATGTGATGAAAATGGAGAGCTTCGAGAACGACGAAATCGCGGCGTTTCTGAATGCCAATTTCGTATCGGTCAAAATCGACCGCGAGCAGCGGCCCGACCTTGACGAACAGTTCATGCTGGTCACACAGAAACTTACCGGCAGCGGCGGCTGGCCCAACTCGGTTTTTCTGACCAGCGAAGGAGAGCCGTTTTTTGCGGGCGGGTATTTTCCGCCGGAAGCGTTTCTCGAAACGCTGGAACAGGTTGCAGCGGACTGGCACAACGACCGCGAGAGGCTGGAGCAGGACGCAACGGTTCTGGGCGATTACATCAGGAACTATATGAGCCGGAGCGCGGTGGCGAAAGAGCTGACACCGGACGCGGTACGGCAGGCGGTGCGCGGAACTCTGGCGGATATGGACGAATTCAACGGGGGGCTGGGACACGCGCCGAAATTTCCGCTGGAACCTTACTATCTGCTTCTGCTGGATCAGGCGGTCCGGGACGGAGACGAGGCCTTGCTCGAAGCAGTCACAACCACACTGGACGGGATGCTGAAGGGCGGCATTCACGATCATGCGGGTGGCGGATTTCACCGGTATGCAGTCGATCCGGAATGGCAGGTCCCGCATTTCGAGAAGATGCTTTACAATCAGGCGCTGATCGGGCGGCTTCTGGTGCGGACCTGGACCGAAACCGGCGCCCTGCGCTACCGGCGGGCAGCAGAGCGGACCTTTGACTATGTGCTGCGGGAGTTGCAGAATCCGGCGGGCGGGTTCTATGCGGCGCAGGATGCGGCCTCGCTGGATGCGGAAGGCAAACGGGCC
>JALSHL010000238.1 GCA_026982255.1 Paracoccaceae bacterium
GATGCAGGGCGTGGAAATCCTCGCGGGAAAAATCGCGATGCTCCATCATGCTGATCGCCAGCGCATCGCCCAGCGCAAGGCTCATGGTGGTCGAGGTCGTGGGCGCCATGCCGACGGCGCAGGCTTCCGGCGCGTCGGGTAGAACCAGCGCGATGTCGGCGTTTTGCAGCAAGGTGCTGTGCCTGTTTTTTGCCACCCCGATCACCGGCACCGAAAACCGCCGTGCATGGGTCAGGATATCGGCCAGTTCCGGGGTCTCGCCGGAATTGGAAAGCACCAACACCACATCGGCGGGCGTGATCATGCCCAGATCGCCGTGGCTGGCCTCCGCCGGATGCACGAATTGCGCCGGCGCACCGGTGGAGGCAAACGTCGCCGCAACCTTGCGCGCCACATGCCCCGATTTGCCCATACCACAGACCACGATCCGCCCTTTGGCCGACAGCAGCACCTCCACCGCCCGCGCGAAATCCGCATCCAGCCCCTCGGCCAGTTGCGCCAGCGCCGCGCTTTCCAGCCGCAGAACCCGCCGTCCGGAATCAACCAGCCTGTTGGATATGGAGGCAACAACCATGTTCCGCCGCCTAATGGGAAAAAATATCGACATCCGGCCAGCCGGCCAGATCAAGCTCGGCACGGCGTGGCAGAAAATCGAAACAGGCCTGCGCCAGTTCCGTGCGCCCCTCGCGCGCCAGCCGTTCGTCCAGAATGGCCATCAGCCGGTGCAGATACAGAACATCCGATGCGGCGTAGTCGATCTGCGCCTGCGTCAGTTCCGCCGCGCCCCAGTCCGAGGATTGCTGCTGCTTGGAAATATCCACTTTCAACAACTCCTGCAGCAGGTTTTTCAGCCCGTGCCGGTCCGTATAGGTGCGCACCAGTTTCGAGGCGATCTTGGTGCAATAGACCGGCGCCGTCAGCACGCCGAAACGGTTCAGCATCACGGCAATATCGAAACGGCCGAAATGGAACAGCTTCAACACCTCCGGATCGGCCAGCATCCGGCACAGGTTCGGGGCCTCCGTCTGGTCCTGCGAGATCTGCACCAGATGGGCATTTCCATCGCCCGAAGAAAGCTGCACAACACACAGACGGTCGCGATGCGGCAGCAGCCCCATGGTTTCGGAATCGATGGCGACAACCGGACCGAGGTCCAGATCATCGGGCAGATCGTTTTGATACAGGTAGTTCGTCATGGCGGTTTTCCAACCTTGTTTTCACCGGTCCCGGCCGTTGTTAACGGGTTTTACCCAGCCTGTCGATGCGGTGCAAACGGTTCAGGTCAAACACCGCCGATTCCGTCATGGCACCCCGCGCACACGGGAAATTCTGTTTCCTTTGTCCGGCGGAAATAGTATGTCTCGGCAAACGCCGGATATTTTCCGCGCCCGACTTTACGAAAGCACCGGATTTCCATGCACCGTCTCTACCATCTGCCCCTGTCGCCGTTTTGCCGCAAAATCCGTCTGGTTCTGGCCGAAAAGAAAATCGACGTGGAACTGGTGGAGGAACGCCCGTGGGAGCGCCGCCTCGATTATCTGCGCCAGAACCCTTCGGGCAAGGTGCCGATGCTGAAAACGGATGGTCTGGTGCTGGCGGAATCCTCCGCGATTTTCGAATATATCGAGGAAACCCACCCGCAACCGCCGCTTTTGCCGGATGACCCCGCCGGTCGCGCCGAGGCCCGCCGCCTCGCCGCCTGGTTCGACGACAAGTTCCATCACGAGGTCACCGCCAACCTGCTGTATGAGCGCGTGAACAAGAAACTGATGAAATCCGGCTATCCCGAAAGCGCGCGGATCAAGGCGGGGACGAAAAACATCAAATACCACCTCGACTACATGGGCTGGCTGCTGGAGCAGCGCCGCTGGCTGGCGGGCGAGCGCATGACCATCGCCGATTTCGCCGCCGCCGCGCAGCTCAGCTGCCTCGACTATATCGGCGATGTGGACTGGTCCCGCAACCAGGCGGTGCGCGACTGGTATGCCAAGATCAAATCCCGTCCTGCCTTCCGCCCTGTTCTGGCCGACCATGTGCCGGGCTTCACCCCGCCCGAGCATTACGCCGATCTGGATTTCTGATGCCGGCGGCCGTGACAGACGGCCTGTTGCCGGCGCTGCACGAAAGGGCGCGGGCCGAGGGATTCGCCGCCCTCGGCGTCTGCGCCCCCGACAGCATCCCGCAAGCGGCGGCACGGCTCGAAGCCTATGTCGAACGGGGCTACCACGGCCAGATGGGCTGGATGGAGGAGCGCCGGAACTGGCGCGGAAACCCTGCCGCCCTCTGGCCCGAGGCCCGGTCCGTCATCATGCTGGCCGACAATTACGGCCCCGCAGGCGATCCCCTCGAACTACTGGAAATGCCCGACCGCGGCAATATTTCCGTCTACGCCCGCAACAGGGATTACCATGATCCGGTCAAGAAACGCATCAAGCGCATCGGCCGCTGGCTGCTGGAACAGGCGGGCGGCGAGATCAAGGTTTTCGTCGATACCGCCCCCGTCATGGAAAAACCGCTGGGGCAGGCGGCAGGGCTTGGCTGGCAGGGCAAACATACCAACCTTGTCAGCCGCAAGATCGGCAGCTGGTTTTTCCTCTCGGCCATTTTTACCACGCTGGACCTGCCGAAATCCGAACCGGAAACCGACCATTGCGGCAGCTGCCGGAACTGTCTCGACATCTGCCCGACGGATGCTTTCGTCGGCCCCTACGAACTCGACGCGCGCAAGTGCATTTCCTATCTGACCATCGAACACAAGGGACCGGTGGACGAGGCCCTGCGCCCGCATCTCGGCAACCGTATCTATGGCTGCGACGACTGCCTCGCCGTTTGCCCGTGGAACAAATTCGCGCAGGTGTCCAAAGACGCCAACTACTGGGCGCGGATCGAACTGCAATGCCCGAAACTGGAACACCTCGTGGCGCTGGATGACGCCGGTTTCCGGCAGGTTTTCCGCGGCTCCCCGATCAAACGCATCGGGCGCGACCGTTTCGTGCGCAATGTCCTCTATGCCATCGGCAATTCCGGCGAGGCCGGCTTGCGTCCCGCCGTGCAACCCTTGCTCGCCGACCCTGATCCGGTGGTGCGCGACGCGGCTGCATGGGCCATGTCGCGGCTCCCCTGAATCAAAAAACCCGGCGCAAAGGCCGGGTTTTTCCGCTTCATTCCACAAAAAGCCTAGTGCAGTTTTGCACCGACCTCCTTGATAGCGTCGTCGATCAGCGCACCGGCTTCTTTTGCTGTCATTTTCGCTGCGATCACATCCTTGGCGGCTGCAATCGAAATTGCCACGGCCTTGTCTTTGATCTCGCGAACAGCGGCGTCTTCAGCCGATTTGATCTGCTCCTCGGCGGCGGCGATGCGGCGCACGATGTTGGCCTCCAGCTCGGCTTTGGCCGCTTCGGCGGCCAGTTCGGCCTCGGCTTTGGCGTGCTTGACGATGTCCTCGGCATGGGCCGCAACTTCTTTGTGCTTGCGCTCGAAAGATGCCAGAATTGTCTGGGCCTCCTCGCGCAGCGCACGGGCTTCGGCGATTTCCTTGCTGATGCCGTCCGCACGGTCATCGAGGATTTTCAGAAGCATCCGCGGCACACGGAAGTAAAGCAGGATGCCGACGAAAATCGAAGCCGAGATCAACACAACGAAGTTGGTGTTGTAGAGGCTGTAGAAAGGATAATCGCCTGCAGCAAACGCCGGGGTTGCGAACAAGGCGGCGAAGAAAAGGGAAATACGTTTGGTCATCGTGCTACCCTTTCAGACGCGCAGCAATGGCTGCCTTGAGTGCTTTTTCATCCGACGCCGACGGCATGATCGCCGCCACGACATCGACCGCCGCTATATTGGCAACTTCCTCGACGCTTTTCAGGGCGTTGTCCTGGATGACCTTGATGCGACCCTCGGATTCCGCTGCCTTTGCGGCGATTTCCGCATCGGCCTTGGCAATGGCTGCCTCGATATCCTTCTTGATAAGGTCTTTTGCCTCGCCCGCAATCCGCTGGGCTTCGGCGCGCGCCTCGGCCAGAGCCGTGTTATAGGCTGCTTCGGCTTCTTCCGCCTTGCGTTTGAACTCGGCGGCCTGGTCTACGTCGTTGGCGATGGCGTTATGTCTGTCCTCGATCACCGAACCGATGCGCGGCAACGCGATACGGCTGACGATGAAATACAGAACAACAAGCGTCACCACCAGCCAGAAAATCTGGTTGGGGAATGTCGCAAAGTCGAGCTGCGGCATGCCGGGCTTGGCGGCCTCGGCTGCGGCTTCGGCGACGGGTGTAACGGCGTCAGCTGACATGTGTCTCTCCGATAGCAGGGCGGGCTACGCCTGTGCGCCGCAGCCCGTTGCAATCCATTTGCGGTCGCGGGAATCGCGACCGGCGTCGGCTTGTGTGCTGATTAAACAGCAAACATCAGCAGCAGAGCAACGAGGAACGAGAAGATCCCCAGCGCTTCCGCAAACGCGATGCCGATAAAGAGGGTTGCCGTCTGTGCGCCGGCGGCTGCCGGGTTGCGCAGGGCGCCGGACAGGAAGTTGCCGGCCACGAGGCCCACACCGATGCCTGCGCCGCCCATGCCAATACTTGCGAGGCCTGCGCCGATCATCTGACCCATTACTGCGATATCGCCTTCCATAGTGATGCTCCTTCTACTGGAATAGCTGTGAATTTAGACCCTAGTGGCTCGGATGCAGAGCATCATTGAGATACACCACGGTCAGGATTGTGAAAACATAGGCCTGAATAACGGCCACAAGAAGTTCAAGGCCGTAGACCCCGACAATTGCGAGTATCGGAAAAACAGCTCCGAGACCCAGAGCGCCGGCAAAGCCCGCGAACACTTTTACAACCGCATGTCCGGCCATCATGTTTCCGCCGAGACGGATGGAGTGGCTGACAGGGCGGACGAAATAGGAAATCAGCTCGATCAGGAACAGCACGGGACGCAAGGCGGCCGGCGCGCTGGAAACCCAGAACAGCTTGATAAACGAAGGCCCGTTCTTGATGAAACCGATAGCGGTTACAGCCAGGAATACAGCAAGAGCCAGAACGCCGGTCACCGCGATCTGGGATGTGACCGTATAGCTGTAGGGGATAAGGCCCAGCAGGTTTGCAAACAGGATGAACAGGAACACGGTCATGATATAGGGGAAATATTTCAGCCCTTCCTTGCCGGTCACATCCACGATCATCTTGTGGATAAATCCATAGGTCATTTCGGCCATCGACTGGCTGCGGCTCGGCACCATGGCGCGACCACGCGCACCGATTACCATCAGCAGGACCACGGAAACAATGACCAGCCCCATCCAGAGTGTGACGTTTGTCGGCGTATACCAGTTGAGCGCGTCGCCACCGAACAGCGGGTGGATCTCGAACTGCTCCATCGGGTGGATGGCGAACCCTTTCGATGCTTCTCCGGCTACTGCTTCAGCTACGGCTTCCGTATGATCTGCCACGATCGACCCTCGTCCATTTGCCCTCGCGGGCGGTTAATCTTCTGTCTCGGCGCTTCCGGCCTCGACCTTCCGGTTCTGGACTTCCTCGGCCGTGCGCATCATGACGCGAATTCCGGCCGCAAAACCCAGCAGTGAAAACAGGATCAGGAAGATCGGGAGCGTCCCGAACAGGCTGTCCAGCCCGTATCCTATTCCCGTGCCCATGGCCATTCCGACCACAAGCTCAATTACCATACGCCAGGCCAGACTGGCCTTTTCGTATTTACTCTCCTCGCGCGGACCCGTGGTCCGCGATGCGCGGGCGGCCTCTATCTTGGCCTCGAGCGCCTTCAGAGCCTCGGGATCAGGGGTATCGGGCATCCAACACTCTCCTTTTCCGTCCGGTGCCCCGCAGATTCTTCCGCAGGCAAGTTTGGCGGCACACTATGTGCGGGAATCGACTGTGTCAAGAAAGGTTTTTGTCACGAGAAAAAGGCGCAACATGCTGATAATAATGTATAAAAATACAACATTGACAGTTTGCGCGCTTTGTCGCGGCACGGGGGCTGCGAAATAAAAATCAACCGTCCGGTTGACCTTCTTCTTGGGGGATTTATAGTCAATCATATGGTTGAAGATCAGGATTCCCGCCTCGACGCCCTGTTTGCGGCGCTGTCGGACAGAACTCGCCGGGCTATATTGCTGGCTCTGCTTGACGGCGATGCGCCCGTCAAAACCCTTGCGGAGCCGTTCGATATGTCGATGGCGGCGGTATCCAAGCATATCCAGATACTCGGAAAGGCCGGTCTGGTAACGCAGCTCAAAATAGGCCGCGAGAAATGGTGCCGGCTGGAACACAACGCGTTCCGGCCTGCAGCCCTGTGGATCGAGTCCTACGGGCAGTTTCTGGACGACAGTTTCGAAATTCTGGAAAAGGCACTGGCCCTGCAGGCCGGGGAAGGCTACCTCGACTTGCCGGACCCTGATCGGGAATAGGTGGCAGGTGCGGCTCCGGGCTTACGCCCTATCGTCATTTGGTATTTATGAGTCTACACCCTAAACGTCCTGCCGCAGGATATCCGTCACAAGAACGTCCGAAACCTCTTTTCCCAGAACCTCCTGTGCCGCTTCACGTAATGACCCGCGCAGGTCTTTCATCGCTTCGCTGCTGGTGAATTGTCCCTCAAATCCGCCGGAGTTCGAATGCAGAAACATGACCCGCAACAGGGCGTCCCGCAACTTCGGCTCCTTGTCGTATACGGTTTCGGCCAACGCTGGGGGCAGTTCGACCGACAGGGACATTACCACCAGAGCCGCAACACGACCATCCCGCACCACCGGCACGACAAATTGCCGGTCGAGCTTTACATATTCCACCGTCGCATGACCTTCTTTAGGCGCCTCTTTCGCCGCCTCTGTTTCGGGACATCCCGTTTCCCCGGCAGGCACACATGCCTCTGCCGTTTCGGGAGGGGGTCGCAAAAACAATCCCGCACCGACGCCTCCGGCCAGACCGGTCAGGATCAGTATTACAGGGAGTAACTTTGCCATCGGGTTATCCTAGAATGGAGAGACAATATCGAATATCTGCTGTCCGTAGCGCGGTTGCTGAAAATCGCTGATTTGCCCGCGCCCGCCATAGGAAATACGCGCGCCCGCGATTTTGTCGTATGTAATCACATTCTGGCGCGAGATATCCTCGGGTCGCACAATGCCGGCGATCTGCAGTTCCCGGAGTTCATAGTTTACGCGCACCTCCTGCAGTCCGCGCACAACCAGATGCCCGTTTTGCAGCACCTCGACGACCGTAGCAGCAATGCGAAGGGTGATTTTTTCGTTGCGCGAGACGCTCCCGTCGCCGGTAAAGCTCGACACAGAGGAAAAATTCGCAGCCGGATCGAGGCTTGTTCCCGGTGGAAACACCCCGTCCAGCGCGTCGGGCAGACCGAGCAAAGCCCCGATACTCATCGTTTCGGAGCCGCTGCGGTTTCGTCCGGACCGGTTCGACAACTGGGCCTTGTCGTCGATTTCGATCACGACTGTCAGAATATCCCCGAGGCTACGTGCTCGCCTGTCGCCGAAGAGCGAGGACGGCCCCGCGCTCCACAGCGAACCGCGACTATAGGCCCGCCGCTGTTCCCGCGGCGCCGGCACAGCCAGAGCGGCACGTTCGCGACTGACCAGAGAGCCGGAGGCGGCCCCCACCTCGCTCAGGGCCGGTTGCATGCCGATATTCTCCACCCGTGTGCAGGCGGAAAACAAAAGCAGAACGGCAAGGGCCAGATATTTCATGATCCGACCTCCACGCTTCCGTCCGGCCGGACCGTGCCGCTTACCGTGAGTCGCGAGTCCAGATTCATTACCCGCACCCGTTCTCCGACACCGGCCCGGTCGAGCGCGCGCCCGTCGGTGGAAATGCTCAGCGCACCATAACGATAGACCATTACAACAATCTGGTTGCGTTCGACGATTGCCGGAGGGCCGACATCGGAAAACCGCACCGGCCGTCCGGGATACAGGTTGACCCTTGCTTCCATTCCGATCACTTCGGCCGGATCGCTGAACGCCCCCGCCGTTGCCTGCTCGATCAGGCCAAGGGCTTCAGCCGTGACGATCTGTTGTGCGCGTAACGGGTTGGTCACGACCACTGTTTGCGCCATTGCGCCGCTACCCAGCGCGAAAACGAGGATAAACCGGAATATCATCGGATCTGCGTCGTCGCCCCCAGCATCTGGTCGGCAGCCGTGATCACTTTGGCATTCAGCTCATAGCCCCGCTGCGCCTCGATCAGCTCCGTCAACTCGCGCACGGCATCCACCGAACTGCTCTCCAGATAGCCCTGCCGGAAAGTTCCCAGCCCGTCGATGCCCGCTTCGCCGATCCGCGCAGCGCCCGAGGCCCCGGTTTCGCGATAGAGGTTCCCCCCCATAGCCTCCAGCCCCTTTTCATTGGTGAATCCGGCCAGGGTCAACCGGCCCAGCAACTGCGCCTCGGGCTGTCCGTCGAAATAGGCATAGATCTCGCCATTTGCATTGATCGTCACATCGCGCGCATCGTCCGGAATGGTCACATCCGGCACAACCGGATAGCCGTCCGAGGTCACCACCTGCCCGTCGCCGGTCAGTTTCAGCGCACCGTCCCGCGTATAGCCGGAGCCGCCGGAGGGCAGCGCCACCTCGATATATCCGCGCCCTTCGATCGCCAGATCGAGCGTGCCGCCGGTCTGCTTCAACGCCCCCTGTTCCACATTCATGGAAATTGCCGAGGGCCGCACCCCCATGCCGAGCTGCACCCCTGCCGGCAAAACCGATCCGTCCTGCGCGCTGACGGTTCCGGCGCGCTGGATCTGCTGGTAGTTCAGATCGGCAAACTCCGCCCGACGCGCGTTGTAACCCGTCGTATTCATATTGGCGAGGTTGTTGGAAATAACCTCCACTCGCATCTGCTGTGCGGCCATGCCGGTCGCGGCGATTTTCAGGGCATTCATCTCGTGTTCCTTTATGTTGTCCGGCCAAGGGTGCGGATGGCGGAGCGGATTTGCTCGTCCTCCCGATCCAGAAGCTTCTGGCCCAGCTCATAGGCCCGTTGCACCTCGATAAGGCGGGTCATTTCGATAATGGCATTGACGTTCGATCCCTCGACAAACCCCTGCTTCACGCGCGAGTCGATTGCCGGAAGCGGTTCCGCATCAAAGCGGAACATCACCCCGTCCTCGCGCAACAGTTGCTGCGGATCATCGACCTCGTAGATGCCGATCCGGGCAACGGGGCGCCCGTTTGCCGAAACCGACCCATCCTCGGCCACGCCGATTTCGGCGGCATCCGGCGGGATGAAAACCGGCGCGCCGCCCGCGTCCAGAACCCGATAGCCGGTGGCCGTCACCAGATCACCCGCCGCATTCGGCGAGAAACTCCCCGCCCGTGTCAGCCGGTTTCCCTGCGGGGTCTCGACCATGAAAAAACCCGGACCGTCGATCGCCAGATCGAACCGCCCGCCGGTGCGGGTCATGGTTCCGCCGGCCTCGTCCGTAAAGCGCACCCGCGCGGTGGCCATTGAAATTCCGCCGCCCGCGCCGTCCAGCGGCTGCAGGTGTTCCGCGAACACCACACCCTCGCGCCGGAAACCGGCGGTAGAGATATTGGCGATATTGTTCGCCACCGTCTGAAGTTCCTTCAGCAACCCGGACTGGCGGGTTATACCGATGTAGCCTGTCGAAACCATATGTGCTCCTCTGGCATTCTTGCCGTTGCGAATCCGTTTTGACGCCAAGGGGTTAAGAAACCCTCAAAATCCGCCCGCGATTTTCACGATTACCGTGTCCCTGAAGAAATTCACCAGCAACTCGCCCGAATACCCCATCGACAGCCAGAAAACCGCGAGGATCGCCCCCAGTTTCGGTACCGAGGTCAACGTCAGTTCCTGAATGGAGGTCAGCGCTTGGAACAGCCCGATTGCCAGCCCCACAAACAGGGCAACCAGCAACACCGGAGTCGAGGCCAGCAGCGCCACCCACAGCCCCTCGCGCAGGAAATCGAGGATTTCCTGCTCCTGCATCAGACGGGCATCCGCAAAATTTCCTGATAGGCCTCGACCACCTTGTCGCGCACGGTCACCGCCGTTTCGATCGCCAGTTGGCTCGCCGCCAGCGCCTGCACGACCGAGGCCGCATCTGCCTTGCCGACCATTCCCGCCGCCGCGGTTTCCTCGCCCGTGCGCATGGTCTGCATGAAATCGGTGGCAATCTGCGCAAACAGGTTGTCGCCCGCGCTTTCCGCCGGTTTCGGACGGGCCACATTCTGGGCGTTTGTGTAAAGTTGCGAGGCAATATGTGCCGTTTTATCCATGGTGTCGCCTTTCTAGCGTCTCAACAGGTCAAGAATGGAAGAGGTCATCTGCCGCGCCTGATCGAACATGCGCAGATTGGCCTCGTAGGATCGCTGCGCTTCGCGCGCGTCCGCGATCTCGATCATCAGGTTCACGTTGGAACCCTCGTAATATCCGTCCCCGCCCGCCATCGGGTGGGCCGGATCGTATATCCGTTCGCGTTCGCTCCGGTCCAGTTGCACGTTTCCGGGCCGGACGGTGCCGTCCAGCACCTGTTCGAACGGCACCAGTTTGCGCCGGTATCCAGGTGTGTCGGCGTTGGCGATATTTTCCGCGCTCAGGCGCAGGCGCGTCGACTGGGCCGACATGCCGCTGACGCTGGCGCTCATGGAGTTGAACAGATCACCCATGCCGCCCCCCTATCGTATCCGGCCCATGCCGGCACGCAGGATATCGAGCGATTTGCTGTATATCCCCAGCGCCAGATCGTGCTGCATCCGCACCTCGGCCGAGCGCACCATCTGGTCCTCGAGCGAGACGGTGTTGCCGTTGGGCGACTCCGCTCCGCGTGCGCTGCTCTCGAATACCTCGAACCGGCCTTCCGCCGCCGCGTAGCTCTCGGCAAACGGCCGGATGTCGCGCGCCTTGAAACCGGGCGTATCGGCGTTGGCGATGTTTCCGGCGATAACCGACTGGCGCGCCGAGGCATGTTCCGCCAGACGGCCGGCCATCTGCAAAATTCCGATGCTGAATTCCATTTCCGGGCTTCTCCCTTGCTGCATGTAAGGTGATTCTTAACCCTTGGTGGTGAACAAAAGGTTATCGACCTGCCGAAAGGAGCGAATCATGTTCACTGACTTCAAACCGCTGGAAAATGCCCTGCGCGAAATCCGGGCCACCCGCCGTTTCGGACGGGTTCTGGCGGTGGAATCCGGCGCTATCCGCCTTTCCGGCCTGTCGCGGCACGGTCATGTGGGCGACCGGATCCGTATCTCGCGCCGTTCCGGCGGCACCGTTGATGGCGAGATCGTCGCCCTGTCCCGCACCTCCGCCCTGACTATGTTATATGGCCCGCCCGAGGGGATCGCGATCGATGACGAGGCAGAACTCCTCCCTCCGCGCGGGATCCGCCCCTCGCAGGCGTGGATCGGGCGGGTGGTGGACGCCTTCGGAAACGCCATGGACGGCGCGCCGCTTTTTAACGGCGACCGTCCCGTTCCGCTGCGCCGGGCTCCCCCTCTCGCCACGCTGCGCCGGACGCTGGGCGGGCGCCTGCAAACCTCGCTGGCGGTATTCAACACGGTGCTGCCGCTGGCACGCGGCCAGCGTATCGGCATCTTTGCCGGCTCGGGCGTCGGCAAATCCTCTCTGCTGGCCGAAATGGCCCGCGGGCTGGAGGCCGACGTCGTGGTTATCGCCCTGATCGGCGAGCGCGGCCGCGAGCTGCGCGACTTCACCGAGCAGGTCCTCGGCGCCGAAGGCATGAAGCGCGCCGTGGTCGTCACCGCCACCTCGGACCAGTCGCCGCTGGTCAAGCGCCGCGCCGCATGGACAGCCATGGCCGTGGCCGAATATTTCCGCGATCAGGGCAAACACGTCCTGCTGCTGATGGACTCCATCACCCGCTTTGCCGAGGCCCACCGCGAGGTTGCCCTGACTGCCGGCGAGGCCCCGAGCCTGCGCGCCTATCCACCCTCGACCGCCAACCTGATCGCCGGTCTGGCCGAGCGCGCCGGCCCCGGCCCCTCCGGTTCCGGCGACATCACCGCGGTTTTCACGGTCCTCGTCGCCGGATCGGATATGGAGGAACCCGTGGCCGACATCACCCGCGGTGTGCTGGACGGCCACGTCATCCTGTCCCGCGACATCGCCGAGCGTGGCCGTTTTCCCGCCGTCGATACCGCCCGCAGCGTCTCGCGCAGCCTGCCAACCATTGCCAGCGACGCGGAAAACGCCCTGCTGGCACGGGCCCGCCGCATCGTCGCCACCTATGAAAAGGCCGAGCCGATGGTGCAGACCGGTCTCTATATCTCCGGCTCCGATCCTGAAATAGACGAGGCAATCACCCTCTGGCCCGCGCTGGACGCGTTCTTCGCCCGCAACATCGCCGAGCCGCCGGAGGACAGCTTCGCCGCACTGGCCGGAATACTGGAGCCGTCAGATCCGGTCCTCGACGCGTGAGGGGCAATCCTCGCGCGGACAGATACGGCAGGAGGTGCCGACCGGCCGCGCCTGCTGCTCCGCGTCCCGCTCCGCCGGAATCACCAGCATGGCCGAACGGTACTCCGGTGTCTCCCCGAAGCTGACCTGCGCGCGTGGCAGGGCGACGGTCAGCGTGACGAACCGCGCCCCTTCCGGCATTTCGATCACTTCGCGCACCGGTTGCCCCGGTTGCGTAAACCCGCGAAACACCGGCCAGAGCGGGCAGGCATTGCCGTGGCGCGGCAACGGAAAGCCGGGC
>JALSHL010000239.1 GCA_026982255.1 Paracoccaceae bacterium
AGAACGGGCGAACCGCCCCCAGCCGTGTAGATGGCGTCCATGGCGATATTGTCGTCCGCGAACAGCGCGTCCATGCCAATGGCAAAGGCGTTCATCGCAGTGTTTCCAGTTTACAATACATCGGGGTATCATTTGGCCCGCAGAGGCAGCCTTTGTTTACATGGGCGTTCGGCGGGCCAAATGATTCCACGTTAACTGGAAACACCTTAGGTGCGACGGGCGCTGCGCAAAACCTGCGGGCGGGTGCAGATCGGCAGCGGGTTGCTTTCGATCTCGAGGCGCACCCATTCGTCCCGATCCCGGTCCGGAATGGAACGGGCGTAAAGCGGCAGGCCGAGGGTGTTGACGGTCTCGAAGGTATCCGCCGGGGCGTAGTAGATTTCGAACAGCCCCTCGACCCCTTCGGGATAGAAAAACGCCTTGTCGACCGGCACCCCGAAGGCGGCATTGCCACGATACCGGCGGAAATTGATGCCGCCAAAGCTGACCTCGTCGGAGACGCGCGAGCGCAGATCAGCGGCGGCGGCGGTGTTGAGATAGGTCTCGCGCACCTCTTTGTGGGCGACCAGATCGGCAAAGAAGGCCGAGCCACATTCGGCGCGCAATTGCACCGCACCGGTGGACAGCCCCCCGAGGCCATCCTCGACACTTTCGATCAGCGCCTGACAGCGTTTTCGCAGCACGCCGGAGCCGGGATTGGTGGCGGCAAGGTCGAAGTTGACCTCGGTCGCAGGTGTAATCGCGAACTCGGTGAAGTAATCAATGACGGTCGCCCCGTCCTTGGGATCGAGCACCTTACCCTGAATGCCGTTCAGCAGGTGGTATTCGAACGTGGCCTCGGCATCGGTGCGCAGGCGACGCAGGCGGCGGGCGACCTCCGCCTGGATTTGCTGGGTCTCAGAGTCGGTGCCAAAGGCGCGAATGCCCTGAATTTCCGAGGCCCAGAGCACGTCCTGTTTCTTGAACTGGCGACAGACGAAGGCCCGCACATCGCGGCGTTCGGGCACCTGCTGGTCGTAAGCCGAGCCACGTTCCGAGAACGGGATCAGCGACAGTGTGCCGTCGCGGGATTCAATGACAACGGTGCGGCTTCGCACCCCGCGATCGGAGAACAGGCCGGAGCCCGAGAGGGTTGCGGGCTTGAAGGGGATGTTCTCCAGCGCGCGGGTGAGCTCGATGACCGAAAACGCGTCGGTCTCGAAGATATCCATGGTAGCCATGAATTTTTCCTTTCTTAGCGGGTGAGAATGCCGACGGCGGCAAGGGCCGTATGGGCAGCAGTGATTTCCGGTGCCGTGAGTGTGCCGGTGAACACCAGATCGTTGCCGTTGACGATGGCCGGGCCGCGCAGCAGCACCACCGCATCCACGTCGGCAGCCGTGGCATCCGCCTTGCCCCAGAGCACGGCAACGGCGGTTTCCGTGCCATCGAGAGCGGCCGGATCATGGGCGGCGTATTTGCCGGATGCGGTGATTTTGCCGAGCACGGTGCCGGGTTCCAGAACGGGGTTGGCCCCGCCGGTGGCGATGGTGACGACCTCGCGGCAATAATCGCGGAGGGCCTCCCAGGTAATAAAACCGCCTGCGTGGCGGGTTTCGGTCAATGTGGTCATGATGATTTATCCTTTGTGTTTGCCCATGTTTTTGAATGTGCGGGCGATCACATCGCCCCAGGGTTTGGCCTCGGGTGCTGCGCCCGGTTGCGGGTGGGTGGAGGAGATGTCGGGATCATCAGCCGCACGGGCGTCGATCAGGGCCTTGCGGATATCCTCGAGGCTGGTCTCGGCGGACAGGAACCCCGATGCCATTTGCGGCTGACCGGCAAGGCGGCAGA
>JALSHL010000240.1 GCA_026982255.1 Paracoccaceae bacterium
CCAGCATGGCCGAACGGTACTCCGGTGTCTCCCCGAAGCCGACCTGCGCGCGTGGCAGGGCGACGGTCAGCGTGACGAACCGCGCCCCTTCCGGCATTTCGATCACTTCGCGCACCGGTTGCCCCGGTTGCGTAAACCCGCGAAACACTGGCCAGAGCGGGCAGGCGTTGCCGTGGCGCGGCAGCGGAAAGCCGGGCAGGGGCAGCCGCCGCAACGCCTGCCCCGCGGCATTGACAATCAGCAACCCCATGGCCGGCGCCTCCGACCCTTCGCGTTTCAGACAGGCCAGTCGCTGGAACACCGCGTGCAGCGATTGTCCGTAGCGTTGCGCCAGCGCCACCGGATCATAGGACGCCGCCACCGCATCGGCGCGAAACTGCTCCAGCGGCATGGCGCGGGCATTTTCCAGATAGGTTTCCAGCATCCGCCGGATCATGGCGCGCGCCGGTCCGCTTTCCACCTCGCCCAGCAGGGCCTCGATGTCCGTTTCCTGCGCCCCCGGCGCATCGAGTGCCGGAAAATGGTGTGCATGGCGGGCCAGAAACCGGTCCACTTCTTCCTCCGGCGTCGCGCTGCGCTCGCTGGTCTCGGTCGAGCGGTCGAAATACTCCACCAGCGCCGTGGCCGCATCGGACAGGCGGCGGCTCTCGTCCTTGATGGCGGCGTGGAAACGGGCGCGCTGTTCCGGCTCGATATCCTCGACCGAGGCCAGAATCCCGTTGGCCGAGCGGATCGCCGTGATGTTCGACAGCATCAGGTGCAGGCTCTCGGCCAGAAACGGGTCGTGCGCCAGCCGGTCGGACAGGGCGGCAACCGTTGCCTCCTGATCCCGCGCCTGCCGGTAGAGCGCTGCCAGCAATCCGGCCCAGCCCGGAAAGCGGCCGATGAACGCATCGGTCTCGCCGGTTTCCGGCCCGGTTTCGCTGCGGTAGGCGGCGGCTTCCTGCAAGGCCCCGACCAGCGCCGCATCCGCCTCCTCGCTCAGTTCCGCGGCCGGAACGCCGAGTGCCCGGGCGATTGCCAGCAGCACTTTCCCCGCGATTCCCCGTTTGTTGTGTTCTATAAGGTTGAGATATGACGGTGAAATGCCTGCTTGACGTGCAAGGGCGGTCTGGGAAATGCCCGCACGGTGGCGAATCTCGCGAATACGGGTGCCTGTCAGGGTGCGGACCATGGGGCAATTCCTTGCATTATCAGCCGGTTGCTGCGTCGCAGTGTAAAATTATTTACATTTTTACCATTTGGTAATGACAAAATTTTACAAGAAAATCCAGCAAATGCAATCATTTATTGATTTTTTGACTTGAACTGCCGCATGGTAAACATCGGGCGCGAAGCCCACCTGCCGTTCATGGCAGACAAAAAATGACACGAATGGGAGGAAATTCATGTCCAAACTTATCACAAGCCGTCGCGGGTTGATCAAATCGGGTGCTGCCATCGGCGCCGGTCTGGCGACACCGACGATTTTCGGCAGCAGCGTCTGGGCCGGCAGCCACGGCGGTTATACCAACGCACCGACCGGCAGCACCGTAACCCTCGGGTTCAACGTTCCGCAGTCCGGTCCCTATGCCGACGAGGGCGCGGACGAGCTGCGCGCCTACATGCTGGCAGTCGAGCACCTGAACGGTGAAGGCGACGGCGGCATGATGAACACCTTCAGCTCCAAAGAGCTGAAAGGCAACGGCATCCTGGGCCGCAAGGTCGAGTATGTCACCGGTGACACACAGACCAAATCCGACGCGGCACGCGCATCGGCGAAATCCATGATCGAAAAAGACGGCGCGGTGATGATCACCGGCGGTTCTTCCTCGGGTGTGGCAATCGCCGTGCAGAGCCTGTGCCAGGAAGCGGGCATCATCTTCATGGCCGGTCTGACCCACTCCAACGACACCACGGGTAAAGACAAGAAAGCCAACGGCTTCCGTCACTTCTTCAACGGTTACATGTCCGCTGCCGCTCTGGCGCCGGTGCTGATCGACCGTTACGGTGCGGACCGCAAGGCCTACCACCTGACCGCGGACTACACCTGGGGCTGGACGCAGCAGGCCTCGATGGCTGCCGCGACCGAGGCCATGGGCTGGGAAACCGTTGCCAACGTGCTGACGCCGCTGGCGACGCAGGACTTCTCGTCCTATGTTGCTCCGGTTCTGAACTCCGGCGCCGACGTGCTGATCCTGAACCACTATGGTGGCAACATGGTCAACTCGCTGACTTCCGCCGTTCAGTTCGGCCTGAAAAACAAACAGGTCAACGGCAAGAACTTCGAGATCGTCGTTCCCCTCTACTCGCGCCTGATGGCCCGTGGTGCCGGCGAAAACGTCAAAGGCATCTTCGGTTCCACCAACTGGCACTGGTCGCTGCAGGATGAAGGCTCGAAAGCCTTCGTTAAATCCTTCGGCGAGAAATACGGCTTCCCGCCGAGCCAGGCTGCGCACACCGTTTACTGCCAGACCCTGCTCTATGCGGATGCTGTTGAACGTGCCGGCACACACAACCCGTGTGGCGTTGCAGAGGCCCTCGAAGGCTTCAAGTTCTCCGGTCTGGGCAACGGTGACGTTGAATACCGCGCCGAGGACCACCAGTGCTTCAAGGACGTGCTGGTCGTGAAAGGTAAAGAGAACCCGACATCCGAGTTCGACCTTCTGGAAATCGTGGAAATCACTCCGCGTGCCAAAGTCGAATATGCACCGGACAACGAGTTCTTCGCCGGTGGCGATCTGGGTCAGTGTAACCCGGGCGCATAAGTTTCCCCCTCGGGAACACCTTCCGGTCGCGCCTTGCGCGCGGCCGGCTTTTATCCCTTCGGCGGGACAATCATAACATTACGGGACGGAAACGATGGATGACATCCTTCTGCAAATTCTGAACGGTCTGGACAAGGGCAGCGCCTATGCGCTCATCACCCTCGGCCTGACTTTGATTTTCGGCACGCTCGGCGTTGTCAACTTCGCCCATGGCTCCCTGTTCATGCTCGGGGCTTTCGTCGCCGTGATCGTGCGCAAGATCATGATGATATCGAGCGTGACGCTCGACCCGACCCGCACCAATTTCCTTGGCAAACCGCTGGAAATCAAGACAACCTATATCGAACAGTGGTTCGGCAGCTTCGGCACCTGGATGATCGACTATTCCGTTCCCATTGCCGTGCTGGTCGCCATCCCGGTGATGATGCTCGTCGGTTTCGTGATGGAGCGCGGGCTGATCAAGCATTTCTACCACCGTCCCCACGCCGACCAGATCCTTGTGACCTTCGGCCTCGCCATCGTGTTGCAGGAAATCGTCAAGAAATTCTTCGGCGCCAACGCAATCCCGCAGGCCGCCCCCGAGGCCGCATCCGGCGCACTCGATATCGGCGTCTGGCTGGGCTTCGCCGAAAACGCCGTCATCTACCCCGAATGGCGCCTGATCTACTTCTTCTTCGCGGTAGCTGTCATCGCTGCGGTGTTCAGCTTCCTGCGGTTTACCACCTTCGGCATGGTGGTGCGTGCCGGCATGGTGGACCGCGAGACGGTCGGCCTGCTCGGCATCAACATCAACAGGCGGTTCACCCTGATGTTCGGCATTGCTGCCGCTGTTACCGGCATGGCCGGCGTGATGTATGCGCCGATCCTGTCGCCCAACTACCACATGGGGATGGATTTCCTCGTGCTGACCTTTGTTGTTGTCGTGGTCGGTGGCATGGGCAGTCTGCCGGGGGCCGTTCTCGCCGGTTTCATGCTGGGCATACTGGAAAGCTTCGCCTCGATGAACGAGGTGAAATCCATCCTGCCCGGTATCGACCAGATCATTATTTACCTTGTCGCCATCATCATTCTGCTGGTTCGCCCGCGCGGGCTGATGGGCAAAGCCGGCGTCATGGAGGACTGAGCAGATGCTGAAACTGAAAAACAACGATACCGCCCTGTTCCTCGCTTTCTGCGTGATGGTGCTGGCCGGCCCGATCATCCTCGCCCCTCTTGGCGCGGGGTATCCCGACCTGCTGCAACGTTTCGCGATTTTCGGGATTTTTGCGGTCGGCTACAACATCCTGTTCGGCCTGACCGGCTACCTGTCCTTCGGGCACGCCGCGTTTCTGGGCGTAGGTTCCTACTCCGCCGTCTGGATGTTCAAGCTGCTGAGCATGAATATCATCCCCGGTATCATCCTTGCGGTTATCTTGTCGGGCATCTTTGCCCTGCTGATCGGCTTTATCACCCTGCGGCGGTCGGGGATCTACTTCTCCATCCTGACGCTGGCCTTCGCGCAGATGTCCTACAGCCTTGCCTATTCGGTCCTGACCCCGATCACAAACGGCGAGACCGGCCTGCAGATCCACCTGGCCGACCCGCGCATCCTCGATACGAAATCCACCGACGGATCGCTGCCCTCGACCAACCTGTTCGGGTTGGAGATGAACGATACATGGCGCACCACGCTGTTCGGCATGGACTTGCAGTTCAACGTCGGGTTCTATGTTTCGGCTATTCTGCTGATCCTGTGTTTCTACCTCAGCATCCGTATTTTCCGCTCGCCCTTCGGGTTGATGCTGCGGGCGGTGAAAACCAACCAGAACCGCCTGATGTATACCGGCGTCAACACCAAGCCCTACCTGCTGACCGCTTTCGTCATTTCCGGCATGTATGCCGGTCTGGCCGGTGGCCTGCTGGCGGCAATGGACCCGCTGGCCGGAGCCGAGCGCATGCAGTGGACCGAATCCGGCACCGTGGTGCTGATGACGATCCTTGGCGGAACGGGCACCCTGCTCGGACCGGTGTTCGGGGCGGGTGCGATCAAGTATTTCGAAAACATCTTCTCCAAGGTCAACGACTCGGTGCTGGCGGGCTGGTTCAACTTCATGCCCGACTGGATGACCGATACGATGGTGTTCCTGCTCGGTCCGTTCTTCGGCAAGGGCTGGCACCTGACCCTCGGTCTGGTGTTCATGGCGGTTGTGATCTTCCTGCCCGGCGGGCTGATGGAGGGCGCCAGCAAAATCGCCAACCTGTTTGGCAAACGCAAAAACAAGGGGTCGGTGGACAGCACCGGCACCCCGGCCGAATAAGGAGCGAGACCGATGGGAATTCTAGAAGTCCAGAACGTCAACAAGCACTTCGGTGGCTTGCATGCGCTCAACAACGTCAACCTGAGTGTCGAGGAAGGCACCGTGCACGCCATTATCGGGCCGAACGGGGCGGGTAAATCCACCTTCCTCAACTGCCTGATCGGCAAGCTGAAGCCCGACACTGGCACCGTCCTGTTCCAGGGCAATCCGGTGCTGGGCAAAAAACCGCACGAGATCAACCAGATGGGCATCAGCCGCGTGTTCCAGACACCCGAGATTTTCACCGATCTCACCGTGTTCGAAAACGTGATGATCCCCTGTTTCGCCAAACGCGACGGCAGTTTCGAGCTGAACGCCCTGAAACGGGTGCGCCGCGAGGCCGACATCCGCGAGAAGGCCGAACAGATGCTGCTGGACGTCAACATGCAGGACAAGATCCACGTCGAGGCCGCCTCGCTGTCGCGCGGGGACAAACGCCGCCTCGAAATGGCGATGTGTCTGGCGCAGGATCCGAAGCTGCTGTTGCTTGACGAGCCGACGGCCGGCATGGCCCGCGCCGACACCAACAACACTATCGACTTGCTGAAGCACATCGGCGAGACCCGCAATATCACCAAGGTGATCATCGAACACGACATGCACGTGGTGTTCAGCCTCGCGACCAAAATCTCGGTTCTGGCGCAGGGTGCGATCATTGCCGAGGATATACCGGACAACATCAAGGGGCATCCGAAGGTGCGCGAAGCCTATCTCGGGGAGGCAGAAGTATGAGCAAAACCGCGGAAACCGCATCGGCACCGGCCTATTTTTCGGTCTGGGACATGCACTCCTACTATGGCGAGAGCTATATCGTGCAGGGCGTGTCCTTCAACATCCACGAGGGCGAAATTCTGGCGCTTCTGGGCCGCAACGGCGCGGGTAAAACCTCTACGCTGCGCTCGATTGCCCGCATTGGCGACCCCGAGGTCAAAAAGGGCGAAATCTGGCTCGACCACCAGCCGATCCACGAAATGGAAAGCTGGCAGTCCGCGCAGGCCGGCATCGCGCTGGTCCCCGAGGATCGCCGTATTATCCAGGGTCTGACCGTTCAGGAAAACCTCGAACTGGCGCAGATCGCCCCGCCCATCGGCTGGTCGATCGAACGCATCTACGAACTGTTCCCCCGTCTGGGCGAGCGTAAAAACCAGGAAGGCACGACCCTTTCGGGTGGCGAGCAACAGATGCTGGCCATCGGCCGCGCCCTGGCCCGCGATGTCAAACTGCTGCTGCTGGACGAACCCTACGAGGGGCTGGCGCCGGTGATCGTGCAGGAAATCGAGCGCACCCTGCGCCAGATCAAGGAACTGGGCATCACCACGATTATCGTGGAACAGAACGCTGTCGCGGCCCTGAAACTGGCCGACCGTGCCGTGATCCTCGACACCGGAGAGGTCGTGTTCGACGGCACCGCGCAAGAGGTGCTGGACAACGAGCAGCTGCGCGAGGATTATCTGGCTATCTGATCCGCCGGCAAAACGGCAATAAAAACAACAGGGGGCGGGGCTTCCGCTCCCGATTTCAGGAAGAAGAGTTATGGAACAGCACATCTATCCCCCCTCGGACGAAATCGTCAAACACGCGCTGGTCAACGACGAACAATACAAGGAAATGTATGCGGCATCCGTTGCCGACCCCGATGCTTTCTGGGGCGAGCAGGCCAAGACGCTGGACTGGATCACCGAACCCACCAAGGTGAAAAACACCACGTTCGAATACCCCGATGTCTCGATCAAATGGTTCGAGGACGGGGTGCTGAACGTCTCCGCCAACTGCATCGACCGCCACGTTCTGGACCGCGGCGACCAGACCGCGATCATCTGGGAAAGCGACAATCCCGAGGACGACGCCAAAGTTACCTACAAGGAACTGCTGGAACACGTCTCGCGCCTCGCCAACGTCTACAAAAAGCTCGGCGTGTCCAAGGGCGACCGCGTGGTCCTCTATATGCCGATGATCCCCGAGGCCGCCTATGCCATGCTCGCCTGCGCGCGCATCGGTGCGGTCCACTCCATCGTTTTCGCCGGTTTCTCGCCCGAGGCACTGGCCTCGCGCATCGCCGATTGCGGCGCCAAGCTGGTGGTCACCGCCGACGAGGCCCCGCGTGGCGGCCGCAATACGCCGCTGAAGGCCAATGTGGACAAGGCGCTGGAAATCTGCGGCGACGTCACCACGCTGGTGGTCGAGCGGACCGGCGCGAATGTCGGCCTGAAGCCGGGCCGCGACCATTCCTACCGCGCGCTGACGGCGGATGCCTCCACCGATTGCCCGCCGGAACCGATGAACGCCGAGGACCCGCTGTTTATCCTCTACACCTCCGGCTCCACCGGCAAACCGAAGGGGGTTGTGCATACCACCGGCGGCTATCTGCTCTATGCCTCCATGACGCACCGCTATGTGTTCGATTACCACGACGGCGACGTTTACTGGTGCACCGCCGATGTCGGCTGGGTCACCGGTCACAGCTATATCGTTTACGGCCCGCTGGCCAACGGCGCGACCACGCTTATGTTCGAGGGCGTGCCGACCTATCCCGACGCCTCGCGTTTCTGGCAGGTGGTCGAGAAACACAAGGTCAACCAGTTCTACACCGCCCCGACCGCCATCCGCGCGCTGATGGGACAGGGGGACGAGTATGTAACCAAATGCGATCTTTCCTCGCTGCGGATCCTCGGATCGGTGGGCGAGCCGATCAACCCCGAAGCGTGGGAATGGTATAACCGCGTGGTCGGCAAGGGCAAATGCCCGATCGTCGATACATGGTGGCAGACCGAGACCGGCGGCATCCTCATCACCCCGCTGCCCGGCGCTACAGCGACCAAACCCGGCTCCGCCACCCGCCCGTTCTTCGGGGTGCAGCCGGTGGTTCTGGACCCGCAGAGCGGCGAGGTGCAGGAGGGTAACGGCGTCGAGGGCGTCCTGTGCATCAAGGACAGCTGGCCGGGCCAGATGCGCACGGTTTACGGCGATCACGACCGGTTCATCTCGACCTACTTTGCGGATTACAAAGGCTACTACTTCGCCGGCGACGGCTGCCGGCGGGACGAGGACGGCTACTACTGGATCACCGGTCGTGTGGATGATGTGATCAACGTATCCGGTCACCGCATGGGCACGGCGGAGGTCGAATCCGCACTGGTCGCCCATCCCAAGGTTTCCGAGGCCGCGGTGGTCGGCTATCCGCACGATATCAAGGGGCAGGGTATCTATGCCTATGTCACCCTGATGGGCGGCGAGGAACCGTCCGACGAATTGCGCAAGGAACTTGAAGTCTGGGTGCGCAAGGAAATCGGGCCGATTGCCAAGCCCGACCTGATCCAGTGGGCGCCCGGCCTGCCGAAAACCCGCTCGGGCAAAATCATGCGCCGCATCCTGCGCAAGATCGCCGAAAACGATTACGGCTCGCTGGGCGATACCTCAACACTGGCCGATCCGTCGGTGGTGGACGAGTTGATCGAAAACCGCATGAACCGCTAGGCGGGTTTATGCGATGGAACGGCGGCTCCGCAATCAAATGCGGGGCCGTTTTGCGTGCGGGAAACGGTGCGAATTATCTACACAACGTTTCCAGATAATACGCTGATTTCAATATAAAAAACCATAAAGTTGCCAATTGGCAATTTTCCGGCTTATGGCACGATTATCACCTTGCCGTCCGGCAGTCCGGTCGCCTCTGCCAGCCCCGTCATGACCTCGGCGAGTTTAAGGCGTTTCGCGACTCCGCAAAGGCCACCCGTTTGCCCGCCAGCCCTTCGGCCCCGCACCGGAAATTTCGGGGCCGGTGGATGTGCCGGAATAGCCGTCTTCGTTCAGAACAACGGCGAACATGCGCTAGGTTTTCCGCACGCGGATCACCACGTCGATCTTGGAAATGGTCGTGCCCTCGGGCGCCTTGGGCATGCTGGCGAAGGTTACCGCATCGGCCGGCGCATCGGTCAGGGTTTCGTCGTCCTCCCAGTAGTAATGTGGGTGGTCGTCAAGGCGCGTGTCGAAGTAGGAGCCGTTGCCGTCAACGGTCACCTCTTTCATCAGGCCGGCCTCGCAAAAGGCGCGCAGGGTGTTGTAGACGGTGGCTAGCGAGACCGAGGCACCGCTTTCGCGCACCGCCTCGAACAGGTTCTCGGCCGTGATGTGGCGATCCTGTCCGTCACCGACCAGCAACTCGGCCAGGGTCAGGCGCTGGCGGGTCGGGCGCAGTTCGGCGCTGGCCAGCCATGTGGCGGCACGTTGTTCGGGAGTGAGTTTTGCTGTGTTCATCCGGGCACCATTCCAAAGATTTGTCACAATATACAGGAAAATCGTGCCGGATTGCCAGCCCCAACATCGCCGCTATTGCGCGGCGTGACCTCGGGGTGGTAGGTAGGACCAACAGCACTGTTTAGCGGAGAATTCCCCGATATGACCGACCGTCCCACGAGCTTCGATTACGACGACCTGATTTCCTGCGCCAAGGGCGAGATGTTCGGTCCCGGCAACGCGCAATTGCCGATGCCGCCGATGCTGATGATGGACCGCATTACCGAGATTTCCGCCGATGGAGGCACCAACGGCGAGGGGCATGTGGTGGCCGAGCTGGATATCAAGCCGGACCTGTGGTTTTTCCCCTGCCATTTCGTTGGCAACCCGATCATGCCCGGATGTCTGGGGCTGGATGCGCTCTGGCAGTTGACCGGGTTCAATCTGGGCTGGCGCGGGATGCAGGGCAAGGGCATGGCGCTGGGCGTGGGCGAGGTGAAATTCACCGGCATGGTGACGCCGGAGACCAAGCTGGTGCGCTACGAGGTGGATTTCACCCGTGTCATCGACCGTCGCCTGAAACTGGGCCGTGCCAATGGCAAGATGTTTGCCGACGGCGTGCATGTTTACACCGTGACCGACATGAAGGTCGGCCTTTCCCAAGAATAAATCCCTATAAAGGAACAGAAAATGCGTCGTGTTGTTATCACCGGTCTCGGGATCGTCTCTTCTATTGGCAACAATGCCGAGGAGGTCACGGCCTCGCTCAAGGCAGGCAAATCCGGCATTACCTTCGCCGAGAGTTATGCCGAACACGGGTTCCGCAGCCAGATACACGGAATGCCGGACATTACCCCGAAAGACCTGATCGACAAGCGGGTTTACCGGTTTATGGGCGAGGGCGCGGCCTATGCCTATCTGTCGATGGAACAGGCGATTGCCGATGCGGGGCTGGAGGAACACGAGGTTTCCAACGAGCGCACCGGACTGGTGGTCGGTTCCGGCGGGCCGTCCACCAGCCATCTGTTCCAGGCGCATAAAATCGTGATCGAGAAGGGCGCGCCGAAACGCATGGGGCCGTTCATGGTGACACGGGGCATGTCCTCGACCACTTCGGCCTGTCTGGCGACGCCGTTCAAGATCAAGGGCGTGAACTATTCTATCACCTCGGCCTGTTCGACCTCGGCCCATTGCATCGGCAACGGGGTGGAGCAGATCCAGTTCGGCAAGCAGGACATCGTTTTTGCCGGTGGCGGCGAGGAACTGGACTGGACCCTGTCCTGCCTGTTCGACGCGATGGGGGCGATGTCGTCGAAATACAATGATTCGCCGGAAACCGCGGCGCGGGCCTTCGACGCGACCCGCGACGGTTTCGTGATTGCCGGCGGCGGCGGCATTGTCGTGCTGGAGGAACTGGAACACGCGCTGGCGCGCGGCGCCAAGATTTACGCCGAGGTGACAGGCTATGGCGCGACCTCGGACGGGTATGACATGGTGGCACCGTCGGGCGAGGGCGGGGAACGCTCGATGAAGCTGGCGATGTCGACCATCGGTGATCGCAAGGTGGACTATATCAACGCGCACGGCACCTCGACTCCGGCGGGCGATGTGACCGAGGTCAAGGCGGTGCGCAATGTGTTCGGCGAGGGCAACACGCCGGTTATTTCCTCGACCAAGTCGCTGACCGGTCACAGTCTGGGCGCGACCGGCGTGCAGGAGGCGATTTACAGTCTGCTGATGTTGAAGGACGATTTCATTACCGCCTCGGCCAATATTACCGAGCTGGATCCCGAGATCAGACCGGAAGAAATCGCGCTGGAGCGGATCGACAATGCGGGGCTGGATACGGTACTGTCCAACAGCTTCGGTTTTGGCGGCACAAATGCAACGCTGGTGATGAGCAAATACCATGGCTGATCTGATGAAGGGAAAACGCGGCCTTGTGATGGGGGTCGCCAATGAACGCTCCATCGCCTGGGGCATCGCGAAAACCCTTGCCGACGAGGGGGCCGAACTGGCCTTTACCTATCAGGGCGAGGGCTTCGGCAAACGCCTGCGGCCGCTGGCCGAAAGCGTGGGGTCGTCGCTGGTGCTGCCGGCGGATGTGCAGGACGAGGCGTCGCTGGACGCGGTGTTCGACACGCTGAAGGACGAATGGGGCAGCATGGATTTTCTGGTCCACGCCATCGCCTATTCCGACAAGGAGGAACTGGCGGGGGAGTTTGTGAACACCAGCCGCAAGAACTTCCTGAACTCGCTGGATATTTCCTGCTACAGTTTTGTCGATGTGACGCGGCGCGCGGTGCCGTTGATGGAGAACGGCGGCTCGATCATCACGCTGACCTATCTGGGCAGCCAGCGGGTGCAGCCGAATTACAACGTCATGGGCGTGGCCAAGGCGGCGCTGGAATCGGCGGTGCGCTATCTGGCCAACGATCTGGGACCGAAGGGGATCCGTGTGAATGCGGTCAGCCCCGGCCCGATGAAAACGCTGGCCGGCGCGGCGATCGGTGGGGCGCGCAAGGTGTATCGGGTGATTGGCGAGAACGCACCGCTGCGCTCCAACGCGACGCCGGAATCGGTGGGCGGCACGGCGGCCTATCTGCTGTCGGATTACGGCGCCTATACCACCGGCGAGATCATCCGCGTCGATGGCGGCTATCATGTGATGGGGCTGTTGCAGCCTGAGAACCTCTGAGCCGTCGCCACGTCGCGGAAATCCTGTGTTTTATCCGTTTCCTTCCTGTGCCAGACTGGGCGCAGGAGGAACCCCTATGCCCATAACAACCTGTGTTTTCGATGCCTATGGCACCCTGTTCGATGTAGCCGCCGCCGCGCGGATTGCCGCCGCCGAGCCGGGGCGCGAGGCCTTTGCCGCAAACTGGCCGCAGATCGCGCAGGACTGGCGGTTGAAACAGTTGCAATATACCTGGCTGCGCGCTGTCGCCGATGCGCACACGGATTTCTGGCAGGTGACGCAGGACGGGCTGGACTATGCGCTGGACGCGGCCGGTTTGCAGGACGCCGAACTGCGCGAACGGTTGCTGGCGCTGTATAGGGAATTGTCGGCTTTCCCCGAGGTTCCCGCGATGCTGGCGGATTTGAAGGCGGCGGGGATGCAGACGGCGATATTGTCGAACGGCTCGCCGGATATGCTGGCCTCGGCCGTGGAAAGCGCCGGGATCGGCGGTGTGCTGGACGACGTGCTAAGCGTGCAGGACGTGGGTGTTTTCAAGCCGCATAAATCGGTTTACGACATGGTCGGCCGGCGCTTCGGTTGTGCGCCGGAGGAGGTTCTGTTCGTGTCCTCGAACGGCTGGGATGCGGCGGCGGCGGCGGGCTACG
>JALSHL010000241.1 GCA_026982255.1 Paracoccaceae bacterium
CCCCAACCATATGCACGAACCGATTGATCTGGCCTACTGGATCGACCGGAATTTCAATGCGGTCGAGGACACCTCTATCGCCCGCACCGCCCCGCTCTCGGCCCCGATACTGGCAGAACTGAAGGCCGACCCTGTGCTGGCGGAGCTGCACGAAAAATCGGTGGTGTGGCGCCAACAGCAAATCCGCGCTCTGCTGCTCGATTCCGATGCGTTTTACCTTTACGCCCGCGTGCAGCAGGCCGGATCGACCGAAGTTCTGCCACAAGCGACGCAACGTCTGCTGTTCCGCCAACTCATGCAGATGCGCCACGAAGTGATGCGCGCGAAGGCCGCGGAAACCCGCTGACCCTTCCAATCTTCGCCCGCCTCCTGTATGGGCTGCGTTCCAACCCGAACCAGAAGCGGAACCGACCTGTGACACGCCCGACGACCCTTGCCGATTTTGCCAGACGTATCCGGCCCTCCGACGCCAACAGCCCGTTCAACGGCCTGACATTCAGCCAGACCCGGATCGAGATCCTCTCCGGCCTGACCGTGGCGCTGGCGCTGGTGCCCGAGGCCGTGGCCTTCGCCTTCGTCGCCGGAGTCCCGCCGCTGGTCGGCCTGTATGCGGCCTTCATGGTCGGGCTGATCACGGCGCTGTTCGGCGGGCGTCCGGGCATGATATCCGGCGCGACCGGCGCGCTGGCGGTGGTGATGGTGGCGCTGGTGGCCGATCACGGTATCCAGTATCTGTTCGCTACCGTGGTCCTGATGGGCATCCTGCAATTGCTGGCGGGAATTTTCCGTCTCGGCAAATTCATCCGCATGGTGCCGCATCCGGTGATGCTGGGCTTCGTCAACGGCCTGGCCATCGTGATTTTTCTGGCCCAGCTGGAACAGTTCAAGATCGTCAGCGAGAACGGCGACAAGGTCTGGATGACCGGCACCACGCTGGCGCTGATGCTGGCGCTGGTCGGCGCGACCATGGCGCTGATCTATCTGACGCCGAAGGTCACCCGTTTCATCCCCGCACCGCTCGCCGCCATCGGCATCGTCGCCGGTCTGGTCATCGGTTTCGACCTGCCGGTGCCGCGCGTCGGCGACCTCGCCTCGCTGGAGGGCGGCCTGCCGCAATTCGCCATCCCGCAGGTGCCCTTCACTTTCGAGACCCTGAAAATCATTTTCCCCTACGCCCTGATCCTCGCCGCCATCGGCCTGATCGAGAGCCTGCTGACCCTCAACCTCGTCGGCACCATGACCGGCAAACGCGGCGGCGCCTCGCAGGAATGTCTGGCGCAGGGGGCGGCCAATGTGGTGACCGGATTCTTCGGCGGCATGGGCGGTTGCGCCATGATCGGCCAGTCGATGATCAACGTCAAATCCGGCGGCCGCACCCGCCTGTCCGGCATCGCCGCGGCGCTGTTCCTGCTGGCCTTTATCCTCTATGCCAGCGGCATTATCGAGCTGATCCCGCTGGCCGCCCTCGTCGGCGTGATGTTCATGGTGGTGATCGGCACCTTCGCATGGCAGAGCATCCGCATCCTGCGCCGCGTGCCGAAATCCGACGCGCTGGTGATCCTGCTGGTGACCGCCGTGACCGTGGCCGAGGATCTGGCCATCGCCGTGGTCGTCGGCGTCATCGTTTCCGCGCTGGTCTACGCCTGGAACGCCGCCGCCCGCATCCAGGCCCTGCCGCGCCCCTCGAACAGCGAGGAAGGCGCGCTGGTCTATGAAATCGAAGGGCCGCTGTTCTTCGGCTCCGCAACCAAGTTTGTCGAGCTGTTCGACCCCGAAAACGACCCCGATCTGGTGATCCTGGATTTCATGGATTCCCGCATCGTCGACTATTCCGGCCTGCAGGCGATCGAGGCCGTAGCCGCGAAATACGAGGCCGCCGGCAAGCGCCTGCAACTGCGCCACCTGACCCGCGACTGCCACCGCCTGCTGTCGAAGGCGGGGCAGCTGATGGTCGATATGGACGATGACCCCGATTACCGCGTTGCCGTGGATTACGACGTCAGGGTCGGGCGCATGGGCGGCGGGCACTGACCGCCCGAATGGGGCTTCAACTCGCGGGCGTCCGGCGCTAACCTGCACCGGTTATCGCAACAAAGGACAGCCCGTGGAAAACCCTGCCGACAGCGACGTTTACGATATCTTCATCATTGGCGGCGGCGTCAACGGTTGCGGCATTGCCCGCGATGCGGCAGGGCGCGGGCATTCGGTGTTTCTGGCCGAGATGGGCGATCTGGCGCAGGCGACCTCCTCGGCCTCGACCAAGATGTTCCACGGCGGTTTGCGCTATCTCGAATACTACGAATTCCGTCTGGTCCGCGAGGCTTTGCACGAGCGCGAGACCCTGCTGCGCGCCATGCCCCACATCAGCTGGCCCATGCGTTTTGTGCTGCCCTATACCAAAGGCCTGCGCCCCGCGTGGCTGATCCGGCTGGGGTTGTTCATCTATGATCACCTCGGCGGGCGCAAAATCCTGCCCGCCACCCGCACGCTGGATCTGCGCAGGGATCCGGTCGGCGCGGCGCTGAAGGAGGGGTTTACCAAGGCGTTCGAATATTCCGACTGCTGGGTGCAGGATGCCCGCCTCGTGGTGCTGAACGCCCGCGATGCGGCGGAACGCGGCGCCTCGATCAACCCGCGCACCAGGGTTCTGGCGGCCCGCCGTGCCGGTGATCTGTGGGAGGTGGAGACCGAGGACACCACCACCGGCACCCGCGCCGTGACCCGCGCCCGCGTGCTGGTCAACGCCGCCGGTCCCTGGGTCGGCAAGGTGGTGCAGGACACCATCCATTCCCCTTCGACCGAAGGCGTCCGGCTGGTGCGCGGCAGCCATATCGTGGTGCCGAAAATCCACGACGACCCGCGCGCCTGCTTCTTCCAGAACAGGGACGGGCGCATCGGTTTCGTCATCCCGTTCGAGCAGGATTTCTCGCTGATCGGCACCACCGAGGCCGAACACGATACCGACCCCGGCGAAGCCTATTGCACCGAGGCCGAGGCCGCCTACCTCTGCGATTTCGTGTCGGAATACACCCGGAAGCCGGTGACGCAGGCCGATATCGTCTGGACCTACTCCGGCGTGCGGCCGCTCTATGACGACGGCGCCAGTTCCGCGACCGAGGCGACGCGGGACTATGTCCTGTCGCTGGACACCAAAGGCCCCGCGCCCTTGCTGAATATCTTCGGCGGCAAGATCACCACCTATCGCCGTCTGGCCGAGGCGGCGCTGGCAAAACTGTCTCCGTATCTGGGCGAACGGGAAAACTGGACCGCCGGTGTGCCGCTGGCCGGCGGGGATTTTCCCGTGGACGGGGTGGCGGACCTGCAGGCGCGCATTGCCGCGACCTATCCGTTTCTGCCCGAACGCGAGGTGCTGCGGCTGCTGCGCACCTATGGCACCGAGGTGTTCGCGGTCTATGGCGATGCGGCCACTACCGCCGACCTCGGGCAGGACTTCGGCGGCGGTCTGTTCGAGGCCGAGGTGCGCTGGCTGCTGGACAGGGAGTTCGCCTATGACGCCGCGGATATCCTCTGGCGGCGGACCAAATGCGGCCTGCGCATGAGCGCGGCGCAGGCGGCGGACCTGCAAGACTGGCTGGAGGCCGAAAGGGGATAAACCGGAGTTTACGGGCCGGAATACGGGCCGCGGAAAACCGCTGGATTTTCCCGACAACGTTTTGGTATAACTATCTGCTTAAAAACGGAAAAATACACTTATTGCCAGTTGGCAATTTTTCCGTCAACCGCCGGTTTTCAGCGCATTCAGCAAGGCAACGGTAGAGGCGTCCTTGCCTTCGGCACTTTCGGTGCCCTGCACACGCGGCAACATATCCAGCGCCAGAATCTTGCCCAGCTCTACCCCGAACTGGTCGAAACTGTTGATGTTCCAGATCACGCCCTCGACAAAAACCCGGTGTTCGTAAAGCGCGATGATCCGCCCCAGCGTGCGCGGCGTCAGCTTGCGATAGGCCAGCGTGACCGAAGGGCGGTTGCCCGGAAACTCCCGTTGCGGGTCATCGGTTTCGGCCGGGTCGCGCCCGTGCATCAGCGCCTTGCTCTGCGCCAGACAATTGGCCACCAGCAGGTCGTGCTGGTATTTCAGCTCCGGCTCGTGCCCCTCGGCCGCGATCAGGAATTCGGCCGGCGCGATCTGGCTGCCCTGATGCAGCAACTGGAAAAACGCGTGCTGCCCGTTGCTGCCCACCTGCCCCCAGACCACAGGGCCCGAGGCGCGTTGCAGCCTGTTGCCGTTACGGTCCACGCCCTTGCCGTTGCTCTCCATATCCAGCTGTTGCAGATAGGAGGGCAGGCGGCGCAAATGCTGGTCGTAGGGGTGGATCGCGCGCGAGCAATGGTTGCAGATGTTGATGTGCCAGATGCCGGTCATTGCCAGCAGAACCGGCAGGTTCTTTTCCGGCGGGGCGGTGCGGAAATGGCGGTCCATATCCTCGCCCCCCAGCAGGAATTCGCGAAACCGCTCCGGCCCGATGGCCAGCATCAGCGGCAGGCCGACCGGCCCCCAGATGGAATAGCGCCCGCCGACCCAGTCGGCAAAGCCGAACACGCGCTCCGCCGGCACACCGAAGGCCGCGGTTTTCCCGGTGGCCGAGGAAACCGCCGCAAGATGCGCGCCGAAACTGTCGCCGAGCGCCGCTTTCAGCCAGTCCACCGCAACGGCGGCGTTGGTCATGGTCTCGATAGTGGTGAAGGATTTGGAGGCGATGATCACCAGCGTGCGTGCCGGATCCAGCGCGGCCAGATTGTCGTGGATATCGGCCCCGTCGATATTCGAAACGAAGTGCGTGCGCGGCCCGTCGTGATAGGGCGCCAGCGCCAGCGTCGTCATCACAGGCCCGAGGTCCGAGCCGCCGATGCCGATATTGACCACATCGGTAAACGGCTGCCCGTCGGCGGCGGCAATCGTGCCGGAACGGATGCCGGTGGAGAATTCTCCCATGCGGTCGAGGGTCTCCAGCACCCCGGGCATCACGTTCTGCCCGTCCACATAAACCGGCCCGCCCGACAGGTTGCGCAGGGCGGTATGCAGCACGGCGCGGTTTTCGGTGGTGTTGATTTTCTCGCCCGCGAACATGGCGTCGCGCCAGCCTTCGACGTCGCGTTCCCGCACCAGTTCCAGCAGCATGTCGAAGGCCGTATCGTCGATCGAGGTCTTGGAGATGTCGAGATACATATCGTCCAGCCATGCCGAGAATTTGCGCACCCGTTCGGGTGTCATCATATCGGCGATGCGCAGGGATTTCGTGGCCGCGTGATGGTCGGCAAGGGCTTTCCAGATGTCGCTCATGCCGCGCTCTCCGTCGTGGCGGCGGCGCGGGCGAGGGATTCGATTTCATCCCATGCGCCTTTGGCGAGCAGTGCGGCGGGGGCGACCCAGCTGCCGCCGACGCACAGGACGTTGGGCAGCGACAGGTAGTCCCCCGCATTGGCAGCCGAGACGCCGCCGGTGGGGCAGAAGGCGATTTGCGGTAATGGTGCGCCGATGGCCTTGAGGGCGGGGGCGCCGCCTGCGGCCCCGGCGGGGAAGAATTTCTGCACGTCATAGCCGCGCTCCAGCAGGCGCATGGCCTCGGTCGCGGTGGCGGAGCCGGCGAGGAGCGGCAGGTTTTCCGCCTCGCAGGCCTGTATCAGCGCATCGGTGGCTCCGGGCGAGACGCCGAATTGCGCACCGGCGGCCTTGGCGGCGCGCACGTCCGCAGGGGTGATCAGGGTGCCGGCCCCGACAATACCGCCCGGAACATCGGCCATGGCGCGGATGGTGTCCAGCGCGGCGGGGGTGCGCAGGGTGACCTCCAGCGCGGGCAGGCCACCGGCGATCAGGGCCTCGGCCAGCGGGCGGGCGGCGGTGGCTTCGCGCACCACCAGCACCGGAATGACGGGGGCGCGGGAACATATCTCGCGGGTGATCTTGCTGGCATCTTGCGGAGTCATATACTTGTTACCAAAGGTTTTTTCTGGCCCGTTCAGGCCATGATCTGTCATATTCGGTGCCACCTTCGGCCCCGTTACTCAGTGCTTTTAGCATATCGCCGACGCCGGGCAAGTCAGGTGCCGCGCGCCCATCCCAGAGGCCGGAGCGCATCACGGCGCGGGAACACTGGAAGTAGACCTCGGCCACCGAGACCAGCAGCACCGAGCGTGGCGGTTTGCCGGATTTGGTGAAACGTTCCAGCAAGGCGGGGTCGGCGGAGATCTTGCCGCGGCCGTTGACGCGCATCACCGTGCCGGATCCGGGGATCAGGAACATCAGCGAGAGGCGCGGGTCGCGCACGATGTTGCGCAGGGAATCGATGCGGTTGTTGCCGATGCGGTCGGGCAGGGCGAGGGTTTTGTCATCCAGCACGAAACAGACCTGCCCCTCGTCGCCGCGAGGCGAGGCGTCCAGCCCCTCTGGCCCGACGGTGGCCAGTGCCATGAAGGGGGCGGCCTCGATCCACTGGCGGTAGTGGCCGGTGATGTGGTCGGTGACCTTGATCATCGCGGCGGGTTTCGCGGTGCCGTAGAGCGATTCCAGTTTTTCGATCGTGTCGATTACCATGAACAGGCGCCTTCTTCGGAGGGGCCGACACAGTCGCGGAACATTCCGAACAGTTCGCGGCCGGTGCCGTGGGTATTGGCGGACAGGTCGGGGGTGACAGGCGGGCGGTGCAGGGCCTCTTCGGGCGATACGCTTAACGTGCCGTTAACGGCGTCCACGGTGATGATGTCGCCGTCGCGCAGGCGGGCGAGGGGGCCGCCGGCCAGTGCCTCGGGCGAGATGTGGATGGCGGCGGGGACCTTGCCGGAGGCGCCGGACATGCGGCCGTCGGTGACCAGCGCTATTTTCTGGCCGCGTTCCTGCAGGATGGTCAGGATCGGGGTCAGCGAGTGCAGTTCCGGCATACCGTTGGCGCGCGGCCCCTGAAAGCGCACGACGATGACCAGATCGCCGGTCAGTTCCTTGTTGCGGAAGGCCTGTTTGACGGCCTCCTGATCGTGGAAAATACGGGCGGGGGCGGTGACGCTGCGGTGTTCGGGGGCGACGGCCGAGATTTTCATGACGCCGGTGCCGAGGTTGCCCGACAGGCGCGACAGGCCGCCGGTGGGCTGGAACGGATCGGCGACGGTTTTCAGGATCCGGTCGTTGAGCGAGGTTGCGGTCCCGTCGGTCCATGTTAACGAACCGTCAAGGATTTTCGGTTCCTGTGTATAGGCGGCAAGGCCGGTGCCGATCACGGTGCGGGTGTCGTCGTGCAGCAGCCCCGCGCCGAGCAACTCGCCGATCAGGTAGCCGGTGCCACCCGCGGCGTGGAAATGGTTTATGTCGGCCAGACCGTTGGGATAGACGCGGGCGATCAGCGGGGTGACGGCGGAAATCTCGGAGAAATCCTGCCAGTCCAGCGTGATTCCGGCGGCGCGGGCCATGGCAAGCAGGTGGATCAGCAGGTTGGTGGAGCCGCCCGTGGCCATCAGCCCGACGATGGCGTTGACGAAGGCGCGCTCGTCGAGGATGTCGGCGACGGGGGTGTAGTCGTTGCCAAGGGCGGTGATGGAAAGGGCGCGTTCGGTTCCCGCTGCGGTCAGGGCGTCGCGCAGGGGGGTGTCGGGATTGACGAAGCTGGCGCCCGGCAGGTGCAGCCCCATGAATTCCATCAGCATCTGGTTGGTATTGGCGGTGCCGTAGAAGGTGCAGGTGCCCGGGGCGTGGTAGCTCTCCATTTCGGCCTTGAGCAATTCGGCGCGGTCGATTTTGCCCTCGGCGAACAGCTGGCGGACGCGGGCTTTCTCGTCGTTCGGCAGGCCGGAGGGCATGGGACCGGCGGGCAGGAACAGGGCCGGAAGATGGCCGAAGGTGGCGGCGGCGATGACCAGACCGGGGACGATTTTATCGCAGACGCCGAGAAAAACGGCGGCGTCGAAGACGTTGTGCGACAGGGCGATGCCGGCGGCCATGGCGATGACATCGCGCGAGAACAGCGAGAGTTCCATGCCCGCTTGCCCCTGTGTGACCCCGTCGCACATGGCCGGAACGCCGCCCGCGACCTGCGCGGTGCCGCCGGCGCGGTGGGCAGCCTGCCGGATCAGGTCGGGGAAATGCCCGAACGGCTGGTGGGCGGAGAGCATGTCGTTATAGGCGGTGACGATGCCGAGGTTGGGGGCGCGGGTGGCGGCCAGTGTTTCCTTGTCGGCATCGGGCGCGGCGGCGAAGGCGTGGGCGAGGTTGCCGCAGGACAGGTGGGCGCGGCGGGGGCCGTCCTCGCGGGCCTGTTTCATGCGGGCGAGATAGGCTTCGCGCTGCGGTTTCGAGCGTTCGGCAATGCGGGCGGTGACGTCGGCAAGGGTCGGGTTCAGGGTCATGCTCAGGCCTCGATCGGGCGCCAGCGGCGGTTGTCGTGGTGGATCAGCGCCAGCGAACCATCGGGGCCGGAGCCGCCGGCGTCATAGGGTTCGGGGATGTCTTCGGCCTCCTGCCAGCGGGCGATGATCGGGTCGGCCCAGCGCCAGGCGGCCTCGACCTCGTCGCCGCGCATGAACAGGGTCTGGTCGCCGCGGATCACGTCCATCAGCAGGCGTTCGTAGGCGTCGGCCATGCGCCCGTCGCCCAGTGTCTCGGCGAAGGACATGTCGAGCGGCACCTCGGTCAGGCGGAAGCCGCCCTGACCCGGTTCCTTGATGTTCATGTGCATGGTGATCGCCTCGTCCGGTTGCAGGCGGATGACCAGCGAGTTGGAGTTGTGGCGCTGTTCGGGGTGTGGGAAAATCGAGTGCGGCGGGTCCTTGAAGATCACCACGATTTCCGACATGCGGGCGCGCAGGCGTTTGCCGGTGCGCAGGTAGAACGGCACCCCCGCCCAGCGCCAGTTGGAGACGCGGACCTTGAGGGCGATGAAGCTTTCGGTCGTGGAATCGGGGTTTCCCGCGTCGTCGCGGTAGCTGGCGCTGTCGCCGTTGGCACGATACTGGCCGCGCACGATGTCGGGGAGGGGGACGTCCTCCAGCGAGCGGATGACCTTGAGTTTCTCGTCGCGCACGTCGTTGGCCTCGAACCGGGCGGGGGGCTCCATAGCGGTGAGGCAGAGCATCTGCATCAGGTGGTTCTGCACCATATCGCGCATGGCGCCGGATTTGTCGTAATAGGCGCCGCGCCCCTCGACCCCGATGGTTTCGGCGACGGTGATCTGGATGTGGTCGATGTGCTGGGCGTTCCAGACCGGCTCCAGCAGGGAATTGGCGAAGCGCAGGGCCATCAGGTTCTGCACGGTTTCCTTGCCGAGGTAATGGTCGATGCGGTAGATCTGGTCCTCGCGGAAACAATGGGCGAGCTGTTTGTTCAGTTCCTGTGCCGAGGCGAGGTCGTGGCCGAAGGGTTTTTCCACCACGATGCGGCTGTCGGCGGTGCGCAGGCCGCGCTGGCTGAGCTGGCTGGCGATAGGGCCGAACAGGGCGGGGGCGACCGACAGGTAGAAGGCGCGCACCGGATTGGGGGTGTCGTTGACGAGGGCGACGAGCGCGTCCCAGCCTTTGTCGCCCTTCACGTCCACGGGGTGGTAGTGCAGGCGGGTCAGGAAGCGGGCGATGCTGTCGGCGTCGCGGCGGCTTTCGGGGATGTATTTTTCCAGCGAGGTTTTGATTTCGGTGCGGAAGGCGGCGCTGTCCCATCCGGAACGGGCGGTGCCGATGATGCGGGTTTCCGGCGGGATCTGGCTGGCGAGGAAACGCTGATAGAGCGCGGGCAGGATCTTGCGGCGGGCGAGGTCGCCGGAGGCACCGAAGATGATCAGGTCGAACGGGTCGACGGGGATGATTTTGACGCTCATGCCGGAATCCTTTGCGCCTGGCGCGGGTTGTTGTGCCGGCGCATTAGAGCAAATTCATGCGGGGAAGGACAGGGGCGGGGGAACAAATTCGCGACAGGAGCGCCGCAAGCGTCGTCAGGGCGACAGGCGGGCAGCCCCCGGATGCAGGGGCTGCCGGTCCCGAGCCTAGAAACTGGCTGTGATCAACGCGGTTATGCGACTTTTGAATTCCGGACCGGAAATGGACAGTTTGTGTTCGATGCGGCCATTTATCATTCTGCACGGGCCGCACCAGCTGGTGCCCATTTCCCCGAGCAAGGCCTTGTGAAGGGCCTTCACCGGGATCTCCTTGTCGGCCTTGGCAATGTGCATGGCGATGATGCCGGCCAGATAGTCAGCCCGATCGCGGCCCTTGCGCTGATTGAAGCGCGCCATTTCATCGTCGGTCAGGGAAAACGGCGCAATCGGCTTGCTGCCGGAAGGGTCTAACTTGACGATCACGTCGATGCCGGGGATCGGGTCATTACCGCCAATGGCAAGGGCGGCCATGGGGGTGAGGGTGGTGGCGGCAAGAGCGGCGCCGGCGGCCAGAAAGGTGCGTTTGGTCAGTTTCATGTTATTTTCCCTTTCAGGATTATTCATCGGTCAAAATAAGCGGATAACGGGCCGGAGTCCGGCCGCGTCAGATACATTTTTCCAGCAGGTCGATGGTGTTTTCAAGTGTCATTTCCACCGGATTGCCGCCGGTGCTGGGGTCCTCCAGCGCCATGCGGGCGATTTCCTCGATGCGGTTGGTGCCGACGCCCATTTCGGACAGGCGTTTCGGGATGCCGAGGCTGTCGTTCAGTTCCACCACATAGGCGCGGAAGGCGTCGAAGCCGCCCTTGATACCGAGGTAGCCGTTCAGGGTTTCTATCCGGTCCTCGATGGCGGGGCGGTTGAAGTCCAGAACCGGCGGGATGACGACCGCGTTTGTGGTGCCGTGGTGCGTGCCGTAGACCGCGCCGATCGGGTGGGAGATGGCGTGGACCGCGCCGAGGCCCTTCTGGAAGGCGGTCGCGCCCATCATGGCGGCGCTCATCATGTGGGCGCGGGCCTCGATGTCGGTGCCGTCTTTCATGGCGCGGGGCAGGTATTCCCTGACCAGACGCAGGCCCTCCACCGCGATGCCCTGCGACATGGGGTGGTAGTGGGGCGAGGAGTAGGCCTCCAGACAATGGGCGAAGGCGTCCATGCCGGTGCCCGCGGTGATCACCGGCGGCATGCCGACGGTCAGTTCGGGGTCGGCGATGACGACGGAGGGCAGCACTTTCGGGTGGAAGATGATTTTCTTCACATGGGTTTCGGAATTGGTGATGACGCTGGCGCGCCCGACCTCGGAACCCGTGCCCGCCGTGGTCGGCACGGCGATGATCGGGGCGATGCCGTCGGGGTCGGCGCGGGTCCACCAGTCGCCGATGTCCTCGTAATCCCAGACGGGGCGGGTCTGGCCGGACATGAAGGCGACCATTTTCGCCAGATCGAGACCGGAGCCGCCGCCGAAGGCGATGACGCCGTCGTGGTTGCCGGATTTGTAGACTTCAAGCCCCGCTTCGAGGTTCTTCTCGTTCGGGTTGGGGTCCACTTCGGAGAACATGGCGCGGCCGAGGCCGGCGGCCTCCATGATGTCCAGCGTGGACTGGGTGATCGGCAGGTTTGCCAGCCCCTTGTCGGTGACCAGCAGCGGGTTTTTCATGCCGGTGGCTGCGCAGGCCTCGGGAAGCTCCTTGATGCGGCCGGCGCCGAATTTGATGCTCGTCGGGTAGGACCAGTTGCCATAGAGTTTCATGATGTGACTTTCTTGAAGTGGTAGGATTTCGGACGGGTCAGGTTCTGGAAGCCGATGACCGACAGGGCGCCGCCGCGGCCGGTGTTCTTGCAGCCGGTCCAGCACAGGCCCGGGTCGAGGTAGTCGGCGCGGTTCATGAACACCGTGCCGGTTTCCAGTTCGCGCCCGATGCGGGCGGCGCGGTCGGGGTCGCTGGTCCAGAGCGAGGCGGTCAGGCCGAATTCGGAGTCGTTCATCAATTCGATGGCTTCCTCGTCCGAGGACACCTTCATGATGCCGACCACGGGGCCGAAGCTCTCGTCCCGCATGACGCGCATGTCGTGGTTCACGTCCACGAGGATTTGCGGCATGAGGTAGGTGCCGGTCCCGTCGTCCATCGGGAAGTTTTCCGCCTCGATCAGCGGGGTGGCGCCCATGTGGACGGCCTCCATGATCTGGCCGCGGACCTCGTCGGCGAAACGCTGGTTGGCCATCGGGCCGATGGTGGTTTCGGGATCGAGCGGGTTGCCGAGTTTGTAGCCGTTGACGATGTTCACGGCCTTTTCGACGAAGGCGTCATAGAGGGTGTCGATGACATAGATGCGCTCGATACCGCAGCAGCACTGGCCGGAGTTGAACATGGCCGCGTCGATCAGTGTATCGACGGCGGCGTCGAGATCGGCGTCCTCCATCACATAGCCCGGGTCCTTGCCGCCGAGTTCCGTGCCGACGCCGGTGAAGGTGCCGGCGGCGGCGCGTTCCATTTCCTGACCGCCACCGACGGAGCCGGTGAAGTTGACGAAATCGAACCGGTTGTCCGCGATCAGCGCCGAGGTGGTGGCGTGGTCCAGGAATACGTTCCGGAACAGGTCGGCGGGGATGCCGGCGCGGGTGAAGGCCTCGACCATGCGTTCACCGGCGAGCAGGGTTTGCGAGGCGTGTTTCAGGATCACGGCGTTGCCGGCGATCAGGGCCGGCGAAACCGTGTTGATGGCGGTGAGGTAGGGGTAGTTC
>JALSHL010000242.1 GCA_026982255.1 Paracoccaceae bacterium
GCCCCTTCATACCACCTGCGCTCAGAGCCGCCCAGACCGAGGACGGTCCCGCAACAATTCCAGACATCAACGACAAAGCCGTCTCGATACCCTCGGCAATAACCAGCCGCCCCGGCTCGCTAGAAAGCCGAACCGCACCTCCCATTGCCGGGCCAAGCATTGCCTTGGCCGGGGTAACATCGGCCTTCCCGCTACCATCCGCCATTATATAGGTACGGTGAACCGCAAAACCGCTACTTCCCCGTATATAGCCTATAAGGGCGGGGAGTCGTTTTGCGCTCGGATGCCAGCAGTTCTCTATATAGCGTATGCTATAGGGAATCGTGCAGCTGATGCCTCTCCCCCGTATATACGTCTCCCCTATAGTTCCTATGGGGGAAAGGGCATCTTCCCATAGGGCCCGCGCCTGTTGTTCGCGCCTAAAAGTGTTTGTGCGATCAGCCACCCTTTGCGCTACTTCCCCGATTGGCTCAGGGCGATGGAACTCTGAACTTCCATCCGGCAATCCAAGAGAGCGAAACGCCGCCAAAATGTCCCCGAAGGCGCATCCTGCATGACACTTGAGCAAGAGCTTTCCGCTTTCACCTGTGCCAATACTGAGGCTCGGGTGTTTGTCATCGTGGGCCGGGCAACAGGCCATGCCCGAACTGCCCATCCATTGACCTTTAAGGGCAAGGACCAGATCACGCGCTTCAGTCATTTTGATTGCGCCTCTTAAAATGGAAAGGAAGATCACGGATAACTTGCGCCTCAGTGCCACTATAAGCCCGGTGGAGGCGTATGAGGGATGTTTTGCTGGTGCAGTACCCCAAAGTATTCCATCCGGCTCCCCCCGCCGAAATTGCGGGCCTGCGCCGCTGATAGAGCCACTGCAGCCCGTCACGACACACCGCGACCCGATAGCGTCCTAATCGAAACAACTCGCCCTTGTAGGTTTCCGAGGTTTCGCGGGGATCACAGCCATGAGGGGCCCATGTGTTGCCCAAAGAAGAGGTTTTCCCAATCTGTACAACTGGATTACTCTTCCCTGAGTTGGCAATATCGGTGGCTTGGCATTCGCAAAGGTTTGACATTGTTTCATACCCCCTCAATTGACCGGCTTTGAATCCATTCCTGAATATCCTGCTCGTGCCATCCAACGGCGCGCTTGCCCAGTTTCACGGGTTTTGGAAAGGTGCCTTCCGCCATCATGGCGTAAAGGGTTGATCGGGAAAGCCCGGTTATGTTTTCGACGTCATGCCGTCTGTAAATTCGATTGTTCATTTCGAACTGCTTTCTGTTTGCCCGGCCAAATATTTGACGCGGAGCGATATGAGCAGTATCGAGAAAGCAGGGTTAGCTCTTAATCCTGAATTCCCGTCGGTTCCGGTGTCGCAGCACTGGAACCGACACGAGATACCAACTGCCGATAAGCACCTCGTAGGTCCATATCCGCATTTCTGAAATTTCAGTCAAACGGCTCTCGTGAGAGCGTAATACTCAATGATATTAGTGTGTTATGTGTCCTATTGGGGGGCTTATAGCGTATATAGAAAAATTCATGTTTTTTGAACTTTTTTCATTTTCTTGAATCTGCCTGTTTTCTGGGCAAATTTGGCGCAAATTCTAGTGCCCTCGAACAAATCCCGCCCAATCCTCAAGCATCTGCCTGCGCCGCTCAAGCAGGTCTGTGCGCCGATAGGCCCTCTCGACTTCGCTCCCAACCGCATGGGCGAGAGCCAGTTCGGCCTGCACGTGATCATATCCTTTCTCGGCCGCCCAATCCCGAAAGGTGGAGCGCAGACCATGCGGCACAGCCGGACGCCCAGAGCGTGAATCCAGGAACCCCTCCCGCCCCGCTTTTTCCTCGGCAGCTTGAATACGGCGCATCACCGCCGACAGCGCCATGTCGGAAAGCATCCCGCCCTGAGGGGCATAAAACACATAGGGCGAAGAATTCAACCGTGCCAAACCTTGAAGCAACTCCACAGCTTTACCCGGCAGGGGCACGCGATGCTCCCGCCCGGCTTTCATACGCTCCGCCGGAATAACCCAAAGCGCGGCATCCAGATCAACTTCCGCCCAAGTCATGCCCCGCACCTCGCCCGAACGCGCGGCTGTCAGGCAAGCAAACTGCAATGCTCTTGCGGCCATGCCGTCGCGCCCGTTCAGACAGTTCCACCATTCGGGAACATCTTTTAAAGCGAGGGCCGCGTGATGCCCGGATTTCGTTATCTTGCTCGGCTTGGGCAGCAGTTCTGACAGGTTGCCCTTCCAGCGGGCGGGATTGTCGCCTTTTCTAAGTTCGGTAACGGTCGCCCAATTCAGCACGGATTCAATTCGCCCACGCAGGCGGCTCGCAGTTTCGGTCTTTTCCAGCCAAATGGGTTGTAGCACTTTCAGGACGTCCCGGGTTTCGATGTTTTGCACATTCATCCAGCCAATCACCGGAATGGCATAAGTATCCAAGGTGGAGCGCCATTGCTTGCCGTGCTTTTTGTTTTCAAATTCTTTCAGCTTTATGACCAGATACTTTTCCACAGCTTCCGCGAAGGTAATCGCTTTCTGGACCTTTCGTTTCTCTGCTATGGGGTCACCGCCCGAACGGATCAGCCTCTTGTTGTCCAAAGCCTGCTCGCGCGCCATTGCAAGCGTCACCACGGGAGGGCTACCCAAGCCAATTTCGCAGCGTTTTCGATTTATCGCTGTGCGTTGAATCCAATAACGCCCGCCGCCATGATCAATTCGCAGGTAGAGCCCCGTCCCGCCGCCATCGTGATACTTCCCGGGCTTTGTCGCGGATTTGACAAAGGCAGCTGTGAGCTGTTTTCGACGGCGCTTGGTGATTTCTTGTGCCATTTACTTCCCCCATTTATTCCCCCAATAAATGCAGGAATATGCAGGAACAAGCAAGACTCTATAAGTCCTGAATAGAAATATATCCTAAATATAACATAGCATTATAGAACCTTGATGGAGGCCTTAAGAACTCGAAATGGCGGCCTGTCTCTCCGCCACTATCCCCCGAGAGGGATATTAAAGATATTCCACCCACAGAACATTGGCCCGAACGAGGCTTATAAGGGAAAACAGGCCTCGTGCGTCTGGCAGCCTGAATGAATCCCCGATCGATCCGGTATTGGCTGCTGACGGTCGAAAAGGCAGGGCCACCTCTTTCGCCATCGTCGTTAGATCGCAATCGGATCGCGAAATATTTCAAGGCAGTGCAAGGCGGCGATATTGCAGGAACGAGCCCGGCCCTGTCGAGAGGGCCGGGCTTCCGGTTCTAGTCGTCGTCGAAATATCCGCGCTCCGCCCCGCGATGGCAGGCTGTGCAGTTGGATATCGAACCGATATCCGCTCTGCTTTTGGCATAGGCCACACGGCGTGCTCCGTGTTCGCGGGTGAACCATGGCATTTGGCTGATGCGGATAATCGTATAGCTCGAGTTCAGGCCGCGGATTTCCGCAGGAGCCATCGACACCAGGTAGTTGGTGATCTCTCTGGTGGCTGCATCGTCGAGGCTCGCATCCTCGCCAAAATGGTTGGAAAGATCGGACATGATAGCCTGCCAGGACCGTTTCGGCAGGAAGCCCGGCGGATAGGCCATGTGGCAGGCAGAACATTCTTCTTTTGTTGTCGGGTTGGTAACAACGAAAGCGTTGTTACCGGCACTTGCCGCCGGCGTGACACCGGAAAAGACGACCGTTGCGGCGACAGCGGCAGCGGTGGCGATGGTGGTGATCGTATATTTCATTGGGTGACCTTCCTGTCTAGATGCTGCTCATATAGGCGATGAAATCGCCTTTTTCCTGCGGGGTGCATTCGCGGCCGAGAACAGATTTGCAATTGCGGCGGAACCACTTCTCGACCTTGGCCGGATCGGTGAAGCGATCGGGGACGCGCGAAACGGCCAGCGGATCGATCGGTTTGCCAACGCGAGTTTTGCCCGGGTTGAGCGGGTTGCTTGTATGGCAGGTTGTGCAAGACGGGGTCTCCGGCTTGCCTGTGGTGTTGGTGCTGAGGAACAGCGCCTTGCCGGCTTCGGCCGAAAAACTGCTGACGCCGGCCTGTTGGGCATAGCCCTGCAGGATGGCATCGCGAGAAGCGTTGGCGACGGCAAAACCTGCCAGACCGAGGACGCCTGCCGCGACTGTCAGCGCCAGAATGCCTGTTTGTTTTTTCATTGTTGGGTCTCCTTGGGTATTGAAATGTTGGCGGGATAAAACCGTCCACTCTCTGCATCACTGTGACAGGCGGTGCAATTTCCGTTGTCATAGATCGGCGGGCGGCGGAATACGGTATCTGGGATGTTCCGGTGTGTCTGTTTCCAGAACGGTGTCTCGGTAATCGTGAAGGGAGCGTTGCCAGCCATACGTCGCAGAACATGCGCGGGCTTGGTATCGACGCTCTCGGCAGCGTTTGCTGTCAGCCAGCGGAGAATTTCATCCGTGGTGGCAGGGTCTAGGCTCGCGTCCTCTCCGAAGTGGTCAGACAGGTTCGACATCAGCAACGTCCAGCTTTTGACGCCCATAAGGCTGGGATTATAGGCAATATGGCAGGCCGAACATTCGTCGGCATAGACCGGATCGAAAGCGGCTTCGCTGGCTGGCGGCAGGTCGGGAACCGGGCGCGAAGCCAGCGAGGCCCCGCCCCAGAACAGGATCGCGGCAAGGGCCGCGAATGCGGTTGCCGCAAGCACCGGACGCGCGGTGCCGGCAGGCGGAACTGTATGCTCCTCCGCCTCTTTGTATCCGGTCACCATGGCCTTCACCAGATTTTCGCGTGTGCGCAATCCCTCGAAGATCGCCCCTCCGATATGGAGCACCACCAGAAACAACAACCAGATGGCAAGCAGCTTGTGCAGCGAGAGCGTTGTGCTTCCGAACTGGTAGGTAGTGGCAAAGCCGAACGGGCCGACCTTGAACACACCGCCAAGCCCGACGGTGCCGGTCAGCGCCAGAAACAGTATTGTGGTAATCAGCGCGAGGATCATCAGCCCCCCGAGCGGATTGTGCCCCAGGTGACGGTGGGCCTGCCCCGAACGGATTTCCCGCACATGTTCGAGAGCAGCCCCCGGACCTTTGACGAAGTTGCCGAACCGGGCATACGGGCTTCCCCAGATGCCCCAAAGCAGGCGTGCAAGTATCAGGGCAGCCGCAACACTACCCGCCCAGATGTGGGCTTCGATCCAGGTTCCTCCCAACAGGAAGCCGGAATAGGCGGCAGTCGATACGGCGACAACAAGAGTCCAGTGGAAAAACCGGACAAACAGGTCCCAGACCCGGATCTTGATTTTCGGCGTAGTGTTCATAATCGGCTCGTTCGGTTTCAGGCTGGTTTGATGCACGTGTGCAAGGTTGTGAACTCCCGTTGATCCCTAACGGCTTCGCAGGCGCACAAAAATGTGACTTCGGGTCAAAATCCGGCGTTTATACCTCGGGTTATAGAGGGTTTTTCCCTGCAAAATCGCGCTGCGGGGTGCCAAGCCTTGACATCCCGCCCTTAAACATGTGTATCCGGTTCCGATCTATATGGCGTGCATCCGGCGCGCCTTTAACCGTTTCGGGAATCTCGCCATGCACGCTTTTCGCTCTCATAAATGCAATGAACTGACCGCCGCCAATGTCGGCGAGGATGTCCGCCTGTCCGGCTGGGTGCATCGCGTGCGCGATCATGGCGGTGTGCTGTTTATCGACCTGCGCGACCATTACGGTATCACGCAGGTTCTGGCCGACGAGGATTCGCCGGCATTTCACGAACTGGAAAAGGTGCGTTCCGAATGGGTGATCCGCATTGACGGCACCGTCAAGGCGCGCGATCCGGAACTGGTGAACGAAAATATCCCGACCGGCGAGATCGAGGTTTTCATCAGGGATATGGAAGTCCTCGGTGCCTCCGAGGAATTGCCGCTGCCGGTGTTCGGCGAGCCGGAATACCCCGAGGAAACCCGCCTGAAATACCGTTTTCTGGATCTGCGCCGCGAGGGGCTGCACAACCGGATGATGCTGCGCTCCAACGTGATTGCCAGCCTGCGCCGCCGGATGATGGATATCGGGTTCAACGAATACCAGACACCTATTATTACCGCCTCCAGCCCCGAAGGTGCCCGCGACTTTCTGGTGCCCTCGCGCCTGCACCCGGGCAAGTTCTATGCCCTGCCGCAGGCACCGCAGCAGTTCAAGCAGATGATGATGGTGGCCGGTTTCGACAAATATTTCCAGATCGCGCCCTGTTTCCGCGACGAGGACCCGCGTGCCGACCGCTCGCCCACCGATTTCTATCAGCTCGATATGGAAATGAGCTTTGTCACCCAGCAGGACGTATTCGACACGATCGAGCCGGTGATGATCGGCGTGTTCGAGGAATTCGGCGGTGGTCGTCCGGTCAGCAAGGAGATCCCGCAGATTTCCTACAAGGACGCGGCGCTGTGGTATGGCTCCGACAAGCCGGACCTGCGCAACCCGATCAAGATGCAGATCGTCAGCGAGCATTTTGCCGGCTCGGGCTTCAAAATCTTCGCCAGCCTGCTGGAGCAGGAGGGCACCGAGATCCGCGCCATTCCCGCCCCCGGCGGCGGGTCGCGCAAGTTTTGCGACCGTATGAACAAATTCGCGCAGCAGGAAGGCCTGCCCGGCATGGGCTATATTTTCTGGCGCGAGATGGACGGCGAGATGGATGCCGCCGGACCGTTGGCCAAAAACATCGGCCCCGAACGGACCGAGGCGATCCGCCAGCAGCTCGGCCTCGGCATCGGCGATGCAGCGTTTTTCCTTGGCGGCAAGCCGAAAAGCTTCGAGGCTGTGGCTGGGCGCGCGCGCAACGTCATCGGCAAGGAGCTGGGCCTAACCGACGAGAACCGTTTCGAAATGTGCTGGGTCGTCGATTTCCCGATCTTCGAGAAGGACGAGGAAACCGGCAAGATCGATTTCGAACACAACCCGTTCTCCATGCCGCAGGGCGGGATGGAGGCGCTGGAGGGCGATCCGCTCGAAGTTCTGGGCTACCAGTATGACCTTGCCTGTAATGGCTACGAACTGATTTCCGGCGCGATCCGCAATCACAAGCTGGACATTATGTACAAGGCCTTCGGCATTGCCGGTTACGGCAAGGAAGAGGTCGAGAAACGTTTTGGCGGGATGGTCAAGGCGTTCAAATACGGTGCCCCGCCGCATGGTGGTTGCGCCGCCGGTATCGATCGCATGGTCATGCTGCTGGCCGACGAGGAAAATATTCGCGAAGTCATCATGTTCCCGATGAACCAGCGCGCCGAGGACCTGATGATGGAAGCCCCGGGCGAGGTCACGAACGAGCAGCTTCGCGAGCTGGGCCTGCGTATTATCCCGCAGGACTGATTTTCCGCGACGGAAATTCCGTTCCCTCCCGTATAATCCCCTGAACAACCGATTTGGGGAGGGAACATGGCTGTCTCGACATTCATTCTGAACAACAGGTTCGGATACGGCATTCGTCCGGGAGCACCTGCGGCCACCAGCGTGGCCGAAGCTCTGGCGGGGTTGACCGCGCGCGATCCACTGGAAAAAACATTCCGTCGCCCCTCGATCAGGGACCGGATCAAACTCTATGAAGAGGACCGGAAGCTTCGCAGGGACGAGCGTAACAAGATCGCGGGTGCCACGGAGCGCCGCAAAGAGCATCGCAAGAAAATCCGGACACTGATTGCCGAGGACCGGCGCGCCTTTCTGGCCCGTGCCAGCCTGTCGGACTTCGGATTTCGCGAGCGGCTGGTGGGCTTCTGGACCGACCATTTCACCGTTGCCGGAAAGAACCAGCAGTTGCGGCTGGCAATCGGCTCCTATGTTGACGAGGCCATTCGCCCGAACATCGCCGGAAACTTTTCGGCGCTGTTGAAGGCGGTTGTCACCCATCCGGCGATGCTGCTGTATCTGGACCAGAATGCTTCGGTCGGGCCGAACTCCCCTGTCGGAAAGCGGCGCGGGCGCGGGTTGAATGAAAACCTTGCCCGCGAAATTCTGGAACTGCATACGATGGGAGTCGAGGGCGGCTATACGCAGGATGACGTGCGCCAGTTTGCGGAACTGTTGACCGGTTTCGGTATCGGCAGGAACGGGTTCTCCTTTGATCCGAAGCGGGCCGAACCGGGGGCGGAAACGGTCCTTGGCAAAAGCTATGGCGGGGGGCAGCCCTCGGCCGACGATGTATTTGCCTTTCTTGACAATCTGGCAGTGCATCCCGATACGGCAATAAATATCGGCCGCAAACTCGCGGTGCATTTCGTGTCGGAGACCCCGTCGCAGGCGCTGGTGGATGCCATTGCCGCGGCCTATCGCGACTCGAAAGGCGATTTGGTGGCGACCTACGAGGCCATGTTGACCCATCCGGCCAGCGCCACCCCGAAACGGGAAAAAGTCAAGCAGCCGATGGAGTATGTCGTTTCCACGGTGCGGGCCCTCGATATCGGCGACGTGCTGGCGGGTTCTCCGGTCCGCGAATTGCGCGACGGTCTGGCCGTGCCGATGATGGCCATGGGGCAGGAACTGTTACGCCCCCCGGGACCCGACGGCTGGTCCGAGGCCGGTGCCGACTGGATCACCCCGCCGGCCCTCGCGGCGCGGATCGAGTGGGCGACATTGATTGCCCGCGAATACGGGCAGGATACCGATCCGCGGGAACTGCTGTTGCAGGTGCTGGGCGAGGATACATCCAACGCCCTGAAGGTTGCTGTCGCGGGCGCCGAAAGCAAATGGGAAGGCGTGGCGCTTCTGCTCGTTTCCCCGGAATTCAACAGACGTTGAGGGAGGCGATCATGAAAAACGGAATGACACGACGCACATTGTTGCGAAACACGCTAATCGTCGGCTGCAGCGCGGCGGCCAGCCCGCTGATCACACCGGTCACACTGGCGGCAATGCCGGGCGACAACCGGCTTGTGGTGATTATCCTGCGCGGCGCGATGGACGGGTTGGACGTGGTGCAGCCCTATGGCGACCCCGAACTGGCCGGTCTGCGCAGCAGCATCAAGGCAGGCGAGGCAGGTGAGGCCCATGATCTGGACGGGTTCTTTTCCCTGCACAGGGAACTGGGCGATTTGATGCCGTTGTGGAACGCTGGAGAGCTGGCGTTTGCGCATGCGGTCTCCACCCCCTATCGCAACAAGCGCAGCCACTTTGACGGGCAGGACTTCCTTGAAAACGGCGGCATGGCCAGTGACGGTAGCCTGACCGACAACCGCGACGGCTGGCTGAACCGGATGCTGACACTTGTGCCGGGAGCGACGGCCACAACCGCGTTCAGTGTCGGACGCAAACGCATGATGCTGCTGGACGGTGCGGCCGAGACCTCCAGCTGGAGTCCCGACAGCGATCTGGACCTGTCGCCGACAACACAACAACTACTTGGCAAGCTCTACGCACAGGACCCCCTGTTCGAGGATGCAGCGCAGGTGGCCTTCGAACTGTCGGCCAGGATGGACGGCGCCATGAACCCCGCACAAGCGGCGCGGGCTGCCGCATTGGCATCTTTTGCTGCCGACCGGTTGAACGAGGAAACCCGCATTGCCGCGTTTTCCATTGGCGGCTGGGATACACACAACAACCAGAAAACCGCTCTGGGCCGTCCGTTGCGCGAACTCCAGACTGCCATCCTGACATTGAAAGAACGCCTCGGCCCCAACTGGGACCGGACAACGGTACTGGCGATGACCGAATTCGGCCGCACCGTGCGCGAGAACGGTTCCGGCGGCACCGACCACGGCACGGGCGGCGCGATGTTTATGGCCGGTGGTGCCGTCAAGGGCGGCAAGGTGCATGGCGACTGGCCCGGGCTGGGCGAGCTGGACCTCTATCAGAACCGCGATCTGGAACCGACCCGCGACGTGCGCGCCTACGCCGCCTGGGCCTTGCGCGATATGTTCGGAATGCAACGCGCGGAGCTAGAGGAATTCATCTTCCCCGGCCTCGATATGGGAGGCGATCCGCGCATGTTGCGCTAACAGGATTGCGGGTGGCCGTGACGATGCACCTTGACAGTTCCTCCGCACGCACCGAAGTAAGGGCGGTAACATTTGATTGGACCTGTCATGCCCGAGCAAAACCCTGCCGTCCTCGACTTTCTGCTGAACAGGCGCTCGCGCCCTGCCAAAATGCTGGTCGCGCCCTTTCCCGACGCCCGCGAGTTACGCCCGATCCTGACCGCCGCAGCCCGCACCCCCGACCATGGCAAGCTGGAACCTTGGCGATTTATCGTGCTGCAAGGGGATGCGTTGCCGCGTCTTGCGGAACTGGTGGTCCTGCGCGGGGCCGAACTGGGCCTGGAGCCGGAAAAGGTCGAGAAGGCCCGTTCCGGTTTCGCCAACGCGGGCGCCGTTGTCACCGTCGTTGCCTCGCCCGTCGAGTCGGAAAAAGTGCCCGAGATCGAACAGATACTGTCCGCCGGCGCGGTCTGCCTTGCTGCCCTCAATGCGGCTCTTGCCAGTGGCTGGGGGGCGAACTGGCTGACCGGCTGGATGGCAATGGACAGACCGTTCCTGAAAGCCGCACTGGATCTGGAACCGCAGGAATTTGTCGCCGGTTTTATCCATATCGGCACCGCGCGCCACACGCCGCCGGAACGCCCGCGCCCCGATATTGATGCCATCACCAGCTGGGTTTCCGAATGAATCTGTTTGCAGACTTCGGCAAGGCCCTGTCACAGATGGGCGACCCGAAATTCCAGAAAGTGTTCTGGAAGTCCCTGTTTCTGTCCTTCGTTCTGGTGCTGCTACCGTTTTTTGCCATTACCGGCTTTCTGGACTGGGCGCTGCCGGAAACCCTCACCTTGCCGTGGATTGGCGAAATCGCCGTGCATGGCGGCCTGCTTTCGGTTGCCAGCATCATCACCCTGTTTTTGCTGTCTTTTTTAATGTTTCCCGTCGCTTCTATCATCATCGGATTTTTCCTCGAGGAAATCTCGGATGCGGTAGAGGCCCGCTATTACCCGCAACTTCCGCCGGTCAAACGGGTGCCGGTCATTCCGATGTTGATTGACGCAATGCAATTCATCGGTGTGATGATCCTCGCCAATATTGTCGTGCTGGTGTTCTATCTGCTGTCCTCGGTTTTCGCCCCGCTGATCTTCTGGAGCCTGAACGGATACCTGATGGGGCGCGAGTATTTCCAGCTGGTCGCCGCCCGGCGCATCGGCATGCGCGAGGCCACTCGCTTGCGCAAACGATATTTCGGCCAGATCTGGCTGGCCGGTTTTTTGATGGCGATCCCGCTGTCGGTTCCGCTGGTGAATCTCGTGATCCCGATTTTCGGCGTTGCGGTGTTTACGCACCAGTTCCACCGGCTGTATGGCGACAGTTGAAGAACTTCCCCGCCACAGAAAAAACCGCTTGTGCAGCCCTGCCTGTAAAGGCTAAACACCTCCTCGGAGACGTGGCCGAGTGGTCGAAGGCGCTCCCCTGCTAAGGGAGTATACCGGGAACGGTATCGAGGGTTCGAATCCCTTCGTCTCCGCCAGACACCCATTTTTATTGATATTATTGAATTGCGAATAGAGGTGTAATGCCTTTAATTTTCTGGATTTATTGTCTTGGCGCATGTTTTTCGACAATTTGGAATATCCCTTGATTTTGTTTACTGTGTGGGAAACGCAAGGGGTGCCCTCCGAATATGGCCCATATCAATGGCAAGCTGACAAAACGACAAATTGATACCCTGTCGAATCCGGGGCGTTATTCGGACGGGGGCGGGCTGTATTTGAACGTTTCGCCAACGGGTGCCAAAAGCTGGGTGCTTAGAACGGTGGTCAAGGGCAGGCGTCGCGATATCGGGCTTGGCGGGCTTTCCTATACGTCCCTGCAAAATGCTCGCGAGAAAGCACAGGAATTTCGCAAGGTGGCGCGCAACGGGGGGGACCCGCTGGCAATAAACCGCAAGGCGGTTCCGTCATTCAAGGCGCTGGCCATCGAGGTCCACGCGCAGCGCCTCCCTACATGGAAAAACCCGAAGCACGCGCAGCAATGGATAAATACCCTGCGCGACTATGCTTTCCCGCATATTGGCGACATGGAGGTCGACCGGATAGGCAGTCCCGAAGTTTTGGCCGTGCTGACCCCAATCTGGACCGCCAAGCCGGAAACTGCCAAACGCGTAAGCCAGCGATTGAAAGCAGTTCTGGATGTGGCCAAAGCCAGAGGTTTCATGGCAGGCGAGAACCCCGTGGTGACCATTCGCGACGCCGGAGTTTTGCCGACGGTCGCCAAATCGAAAAAACACCATGCGGCGATGCGCTGGCAGGATATCCCCGCCTTTTACGAGCAATTGAGAACCCGCGACGCTATGGCAGCACATGCGTTGCGCTTCCTGATACTGACCGGCGCGCGCACGGGCGAGGTGCTGGGCGCGACATGGAAGGAAATCGGAGGCGACCTATGGAGCATCCCCGCCGGTCGCATGAAAGCCGGAAAAGAACATCGTGTGCCGCTTGTCGGGGAAGCCTTGGCCATTCTGGAGCAACTGCGCCCACTGGATAGCAAATATGTATTCGAGGGCCAGAAACGTCACGAGAGGTGGTCGCAAGATTTAGGACCAGTT
>JALSHL010000243.1 GCA_026982255.1 Paracoccaceae bacterium
CGGCCTGCTTCAAAATACCCATGATCTGTGTGTCGCTGTATCGTGCCTTCTTCATCAAAATCTCCTCAGATTATTATGCCGAGAAAATTCTACTTGTGAACACCACTAATTTTAGGGGGGATTACCTCTACACTAGGTTTTAAATTGTCTGGTGCCGGCTTTTTGGGCTTGTTTGAAAATGTCCCATTAGCCACCACCCATTCACTGTGGTTTTGCAATGGAATGAAATATAGGTGTTTGAGAGCAAGAATATAGGCAAAAGCAATTGCAGCGATCAGGCTGGCGATAAGAAATACTGAAAAATAGTCGTTATTCCTATTCCGTTCACGTTGAGAGGTGCGGAATTGTTCATCACGGGCTTGCGTATACAAACGTTTAGCTGCAACGACTGCTTCCCCATATTTATTACGGAAAACCTGAATAGGGAGGAGACGAACATCACGGGCAAACCCAGTTTCTGCAGCATTGTTGCCTTCATGAACTGCTGCAGCCAGTGCGTTTGCATCGTTTATATCAAAACCAGAGCCATCATAACCTTGATTAAAAACAGGGCCATCATAGTCACCCAAATCAAAGCTTTCAGATTCATTATTTAGGTATGAAAAGAGACCTGCGACTAATACAAGAAACGATAGCACAATCAAAATTTTGTAATAAATTGTTGCAGCTTTTACGGATGTTTCGACGCTAGAAAAATCATTATTTTTCTTCATCATATAATAGCCAAACGCCAAAAATAGTACAGGGATAATACCAAGCATCGCGGGAAAAACTGACGGAACGAGAAGAGGCAAAAATATCATTATTTTGAGATGCTCAGTCGCACTCAATGGACTATTTCCTAAAATTTCCTCCAGTCTTAACTCCTCGGCCGCGCTCAATGGTTCATTTGTCAAATCATTTCTCTTTCTATTAAAGGTTTTCAATACTGAGCTTGAATTTACCAATACAGGCGTATTTCATGTCACCGAACAACTTGCCCCATCCGGTCTGTGAGTCAAGTTCAAACCGGACAGTTCAAGTGCATCACTGGCAATGTCGATTTGCAAGGAGCAAAAGGGATCCGGCTTCGACTTTGCGGCAACGGCGTGGTTCCCTTGGTTGCAGCGCATGCGTTCAGAATTCTTGCGGCTCGGTTTGATAACGACGGCTGACGAGGCCGTACTATGAAACAATCGCGCCATTTCGCGCCTTGTGTCGGTCAAACGCCAAATTGGCAAACGAATACCGCCGCCCGAACCGGACGGCGATAACAATGGTTGGAAATGATCAGGTGGCGATTTTGTAGGTTCGCCCGCGCCCTTCGATTTTCTCGGAGGTGATGGTCAGCCCCAACCGCTTTTTCAACGCGCCCGAAATGGCCCCGCGAATAGTATGCGGCAACCATTTCGTGGCCTTGGCAATTTCAGAAATTGATGCCCCGTCGGGGGCTTCAAGCATCTCGATCAGCATGGCCTGTTTGGTGCCCGCGCGGGGTTTCGGTGTGGTCGGTTCCGTTTCCGATACAACCGGCTCGACGCCGATAGCCTCAAGCCCCGCGCCGGTGATGACCAGCGTGATGCCGTGGCCATCGCCGGTTTTGCGCCATGTGGGTTCGCCTTTTCGGATGTCGGCCTCGACCTCGTCCAGCAGCCCGCGTTTGATCAGCGGTACGATCACCTTGTTGGCGGCCCCGCCACGCAGACGGTCGGGCAGCGGCAGGGCAATTCGGTCGTCCTGTCGGGAGGCGCGGGAAAGAATGAGAGTTTGGGTTTCGGTGAGCTTGGTCATGCTGAATATTCTCCTTCCTGAAAGGCGCGGTCACAAATCTCGCGCAGGTTCTTTGAAATATCGGCCAGATCGCCCACATGTCCCCAGTGAATCTCGTCGGGGTTGGCTTCGAAATGATCAAGGCTCAGGGCCTGCAGTCGGGCGAGCATGGTGTCGATCTCGGCCTTGCGGGTCATGAAGGCGGCCAATGCCTTGTCATTGCTGCGGGTCATTATTTTGCCTCCCGTGCGGCGGCGATGCCTGCGGCGTAGGCGGCTTCCAAGGCGGCCTGAACGCCCCAGACCGAAACCTCGTGAAAGTCGAGGCTGTCGCTTTTGCGCTCCTCCAGCGTCTCGATGAAGAGGTGTTTTTGGGCAATGCCGGCCAGCAGGTCGGCGGGGGCGGTTTGGGTGGTTTTGCTTGTCATGGTCTGGCTCCTTTTCGTTGTCATCAAATTCGCTCTTATCGCCTGTCTAATCAACGATAATCGACGTAATTTCAGTGCTTTATGGGCGGCCACATGATTGTAATCCAACAAGGGAAACATGCCGGAAATGGGCCTTTCACGCAGGAAATACGCCACCCGCCGCGGGGTCAGTGAAAAGGCGGTGCGCAAGGCCATAGCAGCGGGTCGCATTACCGTCGATGCGGACGGCACCATTGATCCGGAGAAGGCCGATCGGCAGTGGGCAACGCAAACCGATCCCGCCATGCAGCGGGGCCAATCTGCGCGGTCAAGCACCAAGCCGGTGCCCAAATCGGCCCTGCGCGCCGTGGATGAAACCCTGCGCGACGCCGGCTCCCTGTCGGAGACCGGCGGAGAAATGTCTTTTATGCGCGCCCGCATGGCCAACGAGGTGCTGAAAGCGCAAACCGCGAAGCTGCGGCTGCAAAAGATGAAGGACGAGCTGGTCGATCGCAGCAGCGCCACCGCAATGGTGTTCGATCTGGCGCGGCGCGAGCGCGATGCCTGGCTGAACTGGCCGTCGCGCGTTGCGGCCAATATGGCGGCCGAACTGGGCGTGGATACGCATTTGACCGAACAGGTGCTGGATAAATACCTGCGCGCCCACCTCGCCGATATGGCGGAGATAGAGATTGCACTCAGGTGAATTTGACGGCTCGGATGGAATCCTGCGTGCATGGAAAGCGGGGCTTGCACCGGACCCGCTGCTGACGGTTTCAGAGTGGTCGGACAGGCACCGGATATTGTCGTCGCGCTCGGCCTCGGAGGCTGGCCCCTACCGCACCGCCCGCACGCCGTTCATGCGCGAAATCATGGACGCGCTGTCGCCAAGCCATTCCGCGCGGCGCGTTGTGTTCATGAAGTCCGCCCAGGTGGGCGCGACCGAGGCGGGTAACAACTGGATCGGCTATTGCATCCACCGCGCACCGGGTCCGTTTCTGGCGGTGCAGCCGACGGTCGATCTGGCCAAGCGGTTAAGCCAGCAGCGGATCAACCCGCTGGTCGAGGAAAGCCCCGAGCTGCGCGCGCTGATCATGCCGTCGCGCTCGCGGGATTCCGGCAATACCATTCTGGCGAAGCAATTCCCCGGCGGGCAGCTGATTTTGACTGGCGCGAATTCGGCGGTGGGCCTGCGCTCGATGCCGGCGCGCTGGATATTTCTGGACGAGGTCGATGCTTATCCCGGCGACATTGACGGTGAAGGCGATCCGATTGCGCTGGCGGAGGCCCGCACCATCAGTTTCGGGCATCGCGCCAAGGTGTTTCTGACCTCGACGCCGACCATCAAGGGCGTGAGCCGGATCGAGCGGGAGTATGAATTGTCCGACCAGCGACGGTATTTTGTGCCCTGTCCCCATTGCGGCGGCATGCAGTGGTTGCAGTTCGAGCGTTTGCGCTGGGCGAAAGGCCGCCCCGAAACCGCGCGCTATATCTGCGAACATTGCGAGGAGCCGATCGAGGAGCGGTTCAAAACGCAAATGATGGACGAGGCCAACGGGGCTTGCTGGATGGCAACGGCAGACGACGCGACCCGTGCGGTGGCCGAGGCTGCCGGTGTTGTCGGTTATCACATCAACGGGCTGTATTCGCCGCTGGGCTGGCTGGGCTGGGCGGAAATTGCCCGCAGTTGGGAGGAAGCGGTAGGCAATGACGCCGCCCTGAAAACCCTCAAAAACACCGTGCTGGGCGAGACATGGCAGGAGCGCGGCGAAGCCCCCGACTGGCAGCGGCTTTACGAGCGGCGCGAGGATTATCAGCTCGGCCATGTGCCTTCGGGCGTGCTGGTGCTGACGGCCGGTGCGGATGTGCAGCGCGACCGGATCGAGATCGATATCTGGGGCTGGGGCCGGAACCTGCAATCCTGGCTGATCGAGCATGTGGTGATTGACGGGGATACCGCCAGTCCGGACGTCTGGGCGCAATTGTCGGAATTCCTCGCCACCACATGGCCGCATGTGGATGGTGCACGCATGGCACTGGCGCGGATGGCAATCGACACCGGCGACGGGGTCACCACCGCCATGGTTTATGCCTGGGTGCGCGCGGCGGGACGTGGTCAGGTGATTGCCATCAAGGGCGTGGGCGGGTTTGACCGCTCCACGCCGGTGGACGGGCCGACTTACGTTGAAACCACCGAGGGCGGGCGTAAATTGAAACGCGGCGTGCAGCTTTGGAAAGTAGCGGGCGCGGTGTTCAAATCCGAGCTTTACCGCCTGCTGCGGCTGAACCCTCCCACGGATGACGAACTGGCCGATGGGGACGAATGGCCCGCCGGATATGTCCACATCCCCAAGGGCACGCCCGCCGAGTGGTTCCGCCAGCTGACCGCCGAACATCTGATGGTGACCAAAACCCGTCAGGGGTTTCAAAAGCTCGAATGGCAGCAGATGCGCGAGCGCAACGAGGCGCTGGATTGTCGGGTCTATGCCCGCGCGGCTGCGTGGCTGATGGGGATTGATCGCTGGGATCATCGCCGCTGGGAACAGCTGGAAGAACAATTGCGGCCGGGGAAAATCGAGGCAGCGCCAGCAGGCGTGCCGAACCGGCCGCCACAACAACAGGTAAAGCGCCGCCCGTCCGACTGGATGGGAACGCGCAGAGGAAAGTGGTTCTGAGACATGGCATATACGCAAACCGAGCTTGATGCGCTGAAGGCGGCCTTTGCCGCAGGTGTGTTGCGCCTGACCTATGACGGCAAGTCTGTCGAATACGGCAGCGCCGAGGACATGCTGCGGCGGATTTCCGTGATCGAGGGGGAAATTGCCAAGGCCGGTGGCAAGCCCCTGCCGGTGGCCGGGTTCGCCACCTCCCGCAGGGCGCGCTGATGGAACCAACCGAACCAAACGTGCGCTGGGGTTTGCTGGATGCCGCCATTTCCAGCATCGCGCCGCGCACCGCTTCGCGGCGTTATGCGGCCCGCGTCGCCATTGCCAATATGCGGCGCGGTTATGACGGGGCCACGCGCGGGCGGGCCACCGATGGCTGGGTCGCGGGTGGCACATCGGCGGATACCGAGATTGCCGTGGCCGGTCCCCTGTTGCGGGCACGCATGCGCGATCTGGTGCGCAACAACGCCATTGCGGCGCAGGCGGTGCAGGTGCTGGTCAACAATATCGTCGGTTCGGGCATTATCCCGCGTGCCAATACCGGCGATGCGGGGTTGGACAAAACCGTTGATCAGCTCTGGCAGCGCTGGGCCGCAACATGTGACGCCCACGGGCACACAACGTTTCAGGGGCTGTTGAGCCTTGCCGTGCGGGAAATGATCGAGGGTGGCGATGTGTTTGCCTTGAAACGCCCGCAACGCAAGAACGCTACCGGAGAGGTTCCGCTGCGTATCGAATTACGCGAGGCCGACCATCTCGACGAGGCCCGCATCAACCGGCTGCGTGACGGCTCCGGCATCCGTCAGGGCATCGAATACGACAAAACCGGCAAGCGCGTCGCCTACTGGATGCATCCCCACCACCCGGGCGACAGCCTTGTCACCGCGCAAACGTCACCGGTGCGCCTGCGCGCCGATATGGTTGCGCATCTGTTCGAGCGCCAGCGGGTGCAGAACCGCGGCGTGCCTTGGGGCACCCCTGCGATGCGCGCCATTCGCGATGTGGATGACTGGCAAAACGCCGAACTGGTGCGCAAGAAAACCGAGGCCTGCCTTGTCGGCATTGTGTTCGGGGCCGAGGAAGACCAGATGTCGATCGCGCCCACGGTGCAGGATGCGGACGGCAACCGCGTGGAACAATTCGAGCCGGGGCTGATCGCCTATGCGCGCGGCGGCAAGGATATCAAGTTCAACCAGCCCGCCAGCACCGCCGGTGTTTATGAATGGCACCGCGTGCAGCTGCATATCATCGCCGCGGGTTTTCGCGTGCCCTATGCACTGATGACGGGTGATTTGAGCCAGACGAACTTTGCCTCCTCGCGCGTTGGCCTCAATGAATTCCGCCGCATGGTGGCACAGATCCAGCACCAGACAATTATTCCGATGTTTTGCCAGCCGATCTGGAGCTGGTTTATCGAAATGGCGCAGGTGGCGGGATTGCTGCCGATGGATGCCCATATTCCGGCCCAATGGACCCCGCCGCGCTTTGAAAGCGTGAACCCGCTACAGGATGCGCAGGCCGACATGCTCGAGGTGCGGGCCGGATTTTCCAGCCTGCCACAACAGATTGCGCGGCGCGGGCTGGATCCCGAAACCCTGATTGCCGACTGGGCCGCCTTTGCCGACAAGACCGATGCGCTCGATCTGGTGTTTGACAGCGATCCGCGCCTTGTCAGCAAGGCGGGCCTTGCCCAGACCACTGATCCGACACAGCCGCCTGATCAGGGCAAAAGCTGAAGGCAGGGCACCACCCTGAAGGAGATAAATATGCCCAAAACCACCATAGAGCTTCCGGCCCTGAGCCGGGAGGCACATCTGCGCGCCGAAACCGTGGACGAGGCTGCGCGCACCGTCGAGATTGTCTGGACCAGCGGAGCCACCGTGCGCCGCAACCGGTTGTTTCAGGATGCGATCGACGAGGAATTGTCGGTTGCCCCCGATGCCGTGCGACTGGAACGGCTCAATACAGGCGCGCCGTTTCTGAACACCCACCGTGCGGGATCTCTGGAATCCGTGCTCGGCGTGGTCGAGGCCGGTTCGGCCCGCATTGAAAACGGTCTCGGCACCGCCACCATCCGATTTTCCGAGCGCGCCGAGGTGGAGCCGGTGTTTCGCGATATCGCTGCCGGCATCATCCGCAATGTCTCGGTCGGCTACCGCGTGCATCGCTACGACATCGAAAAACGCGACGGTGCGCCCGAGCTTTGGCGCGCCGTTGACTGGGAGCCGCTGGAGATCTCCGCCGTTCCCATCGGGGCCGATCCGGGCGCGCAGGTGCGTGGTGAAGGTCAAACCGAAGCCCGCAGCCCCTGCATTCTGACGCGGCAGGAAACCGAAATCACGAAAGGAAACAAAATGCCCAAGAACAAAAAAGCGGGCGGTGACGCCACCGAGGTCCGCAATGAAGAGGTCGAAGTGCAGACCCGCACCACCGGCACCACGGTGCAAACCCCTGCGCCCGAAGCCGACACACGGCCCGATCCTGACGCCATCCGCAGCGAGGAACGTCAGCGCGCCTCCGAAATCATGACCCTGTGCCGCCGCCACGACCTTGACGGTCTGGCCGCTGACCTGATCGGGCGCGGTGTCAGTCTCGATGCGGCCCGCGCCGAAATCCTCGACAAGATCGCCGATGCCGACCCTTTGCAAGGCCGCGTGCATGAACCGGCCCCCGCCACGGCGCGTGGTAATGGTGACGCCGACACCGCCTATCGCGAGGCCGTCGCCGGTGCCCTGCTGCATCGCCACAACCCCGCCAGCCATGAGCTGACATCTGACGGGCGCGACTTTCGCGGCATGTCCCTGATCGAGCTGGCCCGCCACGCCTTGGAGCGCCACGGCCATTCGACCCGTGGCATGTCCCGCCTCGAATTGGCCGGCGAGGCGCTGGGCACCCGCGCCGCCGGTGCCATGTCCACTTCGGATTTCCCGATCATCCTTGCCAATGTCGCCAACAAAACCCTCCGGCAAGCCTACGCCAGCAGCCCGCGCACTTTCGCCAGCTGGGCGCGCCGCGCCACCATCACCGATTTCAAACCGGTCAGCCGCACGCAAATCGCCGGTGCGCCGGATCTCGAAAAGGTGCTTGAAAGCGGTGAATTCAAATACGGCTCCATCGGCGAAGGCAAGGAAACCTATGCGCTGGCCACCTACGGCCGGATCGTGGCGATCACCCGTCAGGTGCTGATCAATGACGATCTCGATGCATTCACCCGCATTCCCTCGGCCTTTGGTGCAGCGGCCGCCGATCTGGAAAGCGATATTGTTTACGCGATCCTCACGCAAAACCCGACCATGGCCGATAACAAGGCGCTGTTTCATGCCAGCCACGGTAACCTCGGCACCGCCGCCGGCGTAACCGAAACCGCGCTGGGCGAGGCTTACCGCAAGTTCGGCTCGCAAAAGGGCCTCGAGGGCCGCCTGATCTCGATCCTGCCGAGTTACATCATCACGCCGCCCGGGGCGCGGGCCATTGAAGCGCGCAAACAGATGACCCAGACCACCCCCTCGGCCACGGCCGACGTCAACACATTTGCGGGGCGTTTGCAGGTGATCGAGGAGCCGCGCCTGATCCCCTCCACCGGCAACGATCCGTGGTTTCTGGCGGCCGACCCTTCGCGGGTTGACACCATTGAATACGCCTATCTCGACGGTCAGGAAGGCGTCTACACCGAAACCCGCTCGGGCTTCGAGGTTGACGGCATCGAGATCAAGGCGCGGCACGATTTTGCCGCCAAGGCCATCGACTGGCGCGGGCTGTTCAAAAACGCCGGTGTGTAACGCGCCCCACCATAACTTCTGACGGAGAACCCCAATGAAAAACTATGTTTCCACAGGCGACCGCCTGTCCTTTACTTCCGGTGCCGATATCGCCTCGGGCGACGCGGTGCAGCTCGGCGCGCTGTTCGGCGTGGCCACCGGTGATATTGCCAACGGGTCCGAGGGCACCATCAAGCTGAGCGGTGTTTTCGATCTAGCCAAAGCGCCCTCGCAATCCTGGGCAATCGGGGCCAAGGTCTATTGGGACGCCACCAACTGGCGGGCCACAACCACCGCCACCGGCAACACGCTGATCGGCGCGGCAGCTTTGGCTGTCGGTGGCAGCGCCGCCGAAACTGTCGGCCGCGTGCGCCTTAACGGCACGGTTTAATGGGCGCGACGGATACTGCACTGGCGGCGTTGTTTGCCAATCCCGTTATGGGTAAAGCGGCAATATGGTTTCCGGGTGGCGCAGGTGCTGCGCAATCCCTGCGCCTGATCCTGCGTTCGCCCGATACCGTGACCGGGTTCGGCGCGGCACGGGTCTGGTCGGAAACCGTGGTTGCCGACATTCGGGTGGGCGAGGCCCCGACCCTTGCGACCGGTGACAAAATCGACATCGACGGCGTGCCCCACACTGTCGAGGGCGAACCCGTGCGCGATCGCGAACGCCTGATCTGGACGGTGGAACTGGTCCCCGTATGAAGCTGAGCGTCAGCTTCTCGCCCGATCTGGTGGCCCTGCTGGAGCAGGAGATCAAAGCCGGTGAGCGCGCCGTCACCGCCGCCATGAAATCCGCCGGCGCGGAATTGAAACAGGACTGGCGCGACCAAATCACCCGTGCCGGTCTGGGCCACCGCCTGCCGCGCACCATCCGCAACCGGACATATCCGACCAGCGGCGACAGTATCAATGCCGCCGCCTTCATCTGGAGCAACGCACCGGAAATCCTCAATGCCCATGACCGAGGTGCGCTGATCCGTTCGAAATCCGGCTTCTGGCTGGCCATCCCGACCGAGGCCGCCGGAAAGGGGCGGCGCGGCGCGCGCATGACACCGGCAGAATGGGAACGACGGCGCGGGATGCGGCTGCGGTTTATCTATCGCCGCAACGGCCCAAGCCTGCTGGTGGCCGAAAAAGCGCGGATAAATACGCGCGGGACAGCGGTGGCGTCGCGGTCAAAAACCGGGCGCGGGCAGGTAAGCGCACCGATATTCCTGTTGGTGCCGCAGGTGAAGCTGCGTAAACGGCTCGATCTGGCGCGGGATGCGGAAAAGGTGGCGGGCGCGCTGCCGAGGCTGATTGTGGCGAAATGGGTGGAGGGGTAAGCGCGTTTTGCGGTATGTTACAGATACTCGATATCCGCCCGCGCCAATGCCGCCAGTTTGGGCAGGCCGTTCTTGATCAGGTCCATCAGAAATTCTGACCGCGTGAATGGCGGATTATCATAGCGCCGCCGGACCTGTTTCAGCACTCGCACCCCGCTCTTGGGAAACAGATCATAGGTGTTGGCCAGAAAGTCATCGGCTCCGAGCGTTTCGACGCCATATGCCTCGAGCGTGTCAGGCGGAAAATCCTTGTGGTTTTCCGTCACGATAATCTGGGCAGAGCATTTTATGGCAGCCGCCAGAACATGCCGGTCGTTTTCATCCGGAAGAGTCAGGCCCGGGATGAGGGGCGCGTAGCCGGTGACAAGGCATTCATCAAAGGCAGCACGGATAGCGGCCTCTTGCTGGCGAACGCTGTCCTCCAGCTGCGGTTTGTTCCGGATCAGGTTGCGCGTCCATTCGTCAAGAATTTCATTGGTGAACCGCGCCCGAAACAAACCGGCTTGCGCAAAGCTGAACAGGACATCGCGCGTCCGGAACGGGTAAAGAACATTGGCATCAAGAATGACGACAAACGGATTGGCAACAAAACTCATGCCCGATCATATTCCTGACCAAGTCGGGAAAGCTCGCGCAGGGTTTCTTCCTGTCGGCGCGCCTTGTTTTCCTTGTATTCCATCAGGGCTTTCAGGGGGACGCGCCGGTGCTTTCCGACTTCCTCGAAGGCGATCTCGCCTTTTTTCAGAAGGCCAGTCAGATAAGGGCGCGAAACGTTCAGCATATCAGCCGCTTGCTGGGTGGTCAGCATGGTGCCCACGGGAACCAGCGTCACCATATTGCCGTTGCTGACATGGCCGAGCAACTCGATGATCAGCTCGCCAACCGCAGGGGCAATCTTGACCAGATCACCGTTTTCGCCGGAAACCTTGAGGCCGCCGTCCAGTTCCATCGCCACGGCAATGGCGGTGGCGGCATGGGCGGCACTGTCGATTTCCTCGGCGGTCGGAAGTCGGTCCATGAGGCTATTGTGTTCAAGTTTTTCAGCGGTATTTGCCATCGGGTCTCTCCCTTTTCTTACCTGTCTATATGCACAAGAATCGCGCAATAACAAGTGTAATAACAGAATTAAGTGAAATAACCGTAACTATATCTGACTGATAAACCCATGCCCACACGCCGAGAAACCATCCTGCAGGCGCTGCTTGCGGCACTACAAACTGTGCCCGCTGCCGCTGTGCTGCGCGAAGAGGTACTGCCCGAACGCCCACCTGCTGGCGGTTTGCTGATCCTGCGCGATGGCGACCCCGGCACACCTGAAGTCACCCTGTCACCATTGCAATACCATTATGAGCACCGCGCCGAGATCGAGGTGATCGTGCAGGGAAAAACACCTGCCGCACGGGCAAACACCTTTGACACCCTGTTGCAGACCATCGGCACCGCCCTTGCCTCCGACCGCACTCTGGGCGGGCTTTGCGATTGGGTGGAGGCGCAGGCCCCGCAGCCGGTTGATATGCCGGTGGAAGGGGCAGCGGCTCTCAAGGCGGCAATCATTCCGGTCATTCTGACCTACAGCACGGCCGATCCCCTCGGCTGACCCCAATTCAAAACAAGGAATCTTTATATGGCACGCGCACAAGGCGCGCGGTCGCAACTCGCGGCTGCGTTCGAGACAACCTATGGCACCGCTCCGGCAAGCGGGTATTTCCGGATGCCGTTTGCCAGTGCCTCACTGGGGGCGGAGCAACCCCTGCTGACCTCCGAATTGCTGGGCTATGGTCGCGATCCGCTGGCCCCGATCAAAGATGCGGTAACCGCCGACGGCGATGTGGTGGTGCCGATCGACGCCGAAGCTTTCGGCTTCTGGCTCAAGGCGGCGTTCGGTGCGCCCGTTACCACCGGCACCACCAACAAAACCCACACCTTCAAATCCGGCGGCTGGACCCTGCCGAGCATGGCCATCGAGGTCGCCATGCCCGAGGTGCCGCGTTTTGCCATGTATACCGGCTGCGTGCTGGATCAGCTCTCGTGGCAGATGCAGCGCTCCGGCCTTTTAACAGCCACCGCCAAGCTGATCGCCCAGGGCGAAAACGTGGCAACAACCACGGCTGCTGGCACCCCCACCACATGGACCCTGCAACGCTTCGGGCATTTCAACGGCTCGATCAAACGGGGCGGCACGGCGCTGGGCAATATCGTCACCGCCGACATCCAGTATGCCAACAACCTTGACCGGATCGAAACCATCCGCGCCGACGGGCGTATTGACGGCGCGGACCCGTCCAATGCCGCGCTCACCGGCCGGATAGATGTGCGCTTTGCCGACACCACGCTGATGGATCAGGCGCTGAACGGCACGGCGGCCAGTCTGGAATTTGCCTACAGTATTTCCGCCAATGTCAGCCTGAGCATCACCGCCCACGAGGTTTATCTGCCCCGCCCCCGCATCGAGGTGCAGGGACCGCAGGGCATTCAGGCCAGCTTTGACTGGCAGGCCGCCTATAACGCCGCCGCCGGGCAAATGTGCACGGTGGTCCTTAAAAACCAGATTGCGAGTTACTGATATGCTGAAACTTAATCTCTCCAATAACCCCGAATGGCTGGACCTTGGCCACGGGGTGCG
>JALSHL010000244.1 GCA_026982255.1 Paracoccaceae bacterium
ATAACGCCACACTGAACCGATTCTTCTCGCTGCATTACCTGCTGCCCTTCGTCATTGTCGGGCTGGTTGCGGTTCACATCTGGGCTTTCCATACCACGGGTAACAATAACCCGACCGGTGTCGAGGTGCGTCGCGGATCGCGCGAAGAGGTCAAAAAGGATACGCTTCCGTTCTGGCCCTACTTCGTGATCAAGGACCTGTTTGCACTGGTTGTTGTGCTGGCGGTTTTTGTGGCTGTTATCTGGACCATGCCGAACTACTTCGGCCATCCGGACAACTATCGCATGGCCAACCCGCTTTCGACGCCCGCGCATATCGTGCCGGAATGGTATTACCTGCCGTTCTACGCCATCCTGCGCGCCTTTACCGCCGATGTCTGGATTGTGCAGTTCTTCCACTTCATTTCCGGTGGTATCATCGACGCCAAATTCTTCGGTGTGATAGCGATGTTCGGGGCTATCTTCGTGATGGCGCTGGTGCCGTGGCTTGACACAAGCCGCACCCGCTCCGGCGCCTATCGTCCGATGTTCAAGTGGTTCTTCTGGTTGCTTGCGCTCGACTTCATGGTGCTGATGTGGGCCGGTGCGCAGCCAGCCGAACCTCCGTATTCGACGATTTCGCTGATTGGCTCGATTTACTGGTTTGCGTATTTCCTGGTCATCCTGCCTGTTCTGGGACTGATCGAGAAACCGAAAACCCCGCCTGCAACTATCGAAGAAGATTTCGACGCGCATTACCCGCCGGAACCGGCCGAGTAAGAGACGAGAAGGAGACAAAGAGATGATGAAGAAAACCATCCTGTCCGCGCTCGTCGCGGTTGGCATCGCCGGCAGCGCATATGCTGCCGAAGGCGAAAGCGTAGTCGAGGATTACAGCTTCAGCTTCGAAGGGCCGTTCGGCACCTACGATCAGGCACAGCTCCAGCGCGGGCTTCAGGTTTACACCGAAGTCTGTGCCGCCTGTCACGGTCTGGAATTCGTAGCCTATCGCACGCTCGGTGATGACGGTGGGCCGAAGCTCTCCGAGGATCAGGTGAAAGCCTATGCCAAGCAGTTCGAGGTTTACGACCCCGAAATCGACGATACCCGGCCGGCAAAACCGTCGGATTATTTCGGCACCTCCAGCTATGACGGCGCGCCCGATCTGAGCCTTATGGCAAAGGCCCGCGCCGGTTTCCATGGCCCCTATGGTCTGGGTATCAACCAGATCGTAAAGGGCATGGGCGGTGCCGAATATATCGCTTCGATCCTGGCTGGCTACACCGGCGAAGAGAAGGAAGAGGCCGGAACCCTGTTCTACAGCAACCATACGTTCCCCGGGGGCTGGATTTCCATGCCGCCCCCTCTCGAGGATGGCATGGTGGAATTCCGCGATGGTAGCGACAATGATGTCGAGAGCATGGCTCAGGACGTTGCCGCCTTCCTGATGTGGGCAGCGGAACCGAAGATGACCGCGCGCAAGAAAACCGGCTTCCTGGTTTTCGTCTACATGGTCTTCCTCGGCGCGCTTCTGTATCTGTCGAACAAGAAACTCTGGGCGCCGCACAAGCGCAAAGACTGATAACAACGGACAGTGAAACAGAAAGGGCGGGGTTTTCCCCGCCCTTTTCATGTTCCCAGATAGGCCGCCAGCGCCGGCGGCGGATTATCCAGCAAATCCACCGTATCGCATGGCTGACCGGCCACTCCGTCAGCCACCAGCACCGCCTTGTCACAAATCCTGCGGGCGTCTTCGGGATTGTGGGTGACCAGCAGCAGAGTGGCGTCATGTTCCGCCCGGATACGCGCCACCAGATCGAGCATCTCGAACCGCAAGGCCGGACCGAGCGCTGCAAACGGTTCGTCCAGCATCAGCACAGGCCTGTCCCGCAGCAAGGCCCGGGCCAGCGCCACCCGCTGCCGCTGCCCGCCCGAAAGCTCCGAGGGCAGCCGTTCGCCCGCACCATGCAAGCCAACCTCGGCCAGCGCTGCCGCGACCCGTTCCTTCTCGGCGCGCGACAGCCGCAGTGACGGCCGCACCCCGAGCGCGGTGTTTTGCCAGACGGTCAGATGTGGGAACAGGTTGTGTTCCTGAAACAACAGCGTCACGGGCCGTTCGGCTGGCGGAGCCTTGGTGAAATCCGCCCCGTTGAACAGGACTTTCCCGCTTGCGGCTTTGACAAATCCGGCGATCGCCAGCAACAGCGTGGATTTCCCCCCGCCGGACGGTCCGATAATTGCCGTGCTGCCGCCGGAAATTGTCAGGTTTGCCGCCAGCGAAAAACCCTGTTGCCGGATCAGCAGAGCCTCAAGTGTGATGTCCAAGACGCCCTCCACGATCAAACAGCCAGAATAATGCCAGCGTCACGGCCACCAACACCAGTGCCACGCTGGCCGCATCCTCCATGCGATAGGCGCCCATCAGACGATACATCAGCAGGGGCAGGGTCTCCACCTCCGGCGGAGCAAACAGGGTTATCACCCCCAGATCCCCCATCGAAAGAGCCGCAGCCAGCCCCGTGGCAAATCCCGCCGGTTTGCGGATGGCGGGCCATAGAAACAACCGGAACCGGCTCCAGCCGCTCATCCCCAGCGAATCCGCCAGCAATCCCAGCGACCGGCGATTGGCGGCAAAGGCAGGTAGCAGTGCCCGCAAGGCAATAGGCAGGCTCATCGCCGCATTGACCAGCGTCGTGACCGGCAGGGCCAGCGCAAACGGATTGGCGACCGGATAGAGCAGTATGAACAGCCCCGTGCCCAGCACAAAGGGTGAGAGGGCCAGCGTCGAAAGGGCAATCCCCTCGACAATCGAAGCCCCGCGCGCCTGCCGCGCTCGCAACCTGTCGATAAACCCTGCCAACATCAGCGCTAACACCAGCGCCAGCAGGGCCGAACCCAGAGAAATCAGCAGGCTGTTTCCCATCGCGGGCCAAAGACTGGCGGGCAGATTCACCAACCCCGGCACCCCGCGCAACAGCACCGCCACCAGCGGCGCGCCGAGAAACAGAGATACCCCCAACAACACAATCCGGTCCTGCCACAGTCGCCAGCCGCCCCGTGCATCGAACCGCTGAACCGGCACCCCGAGCGTCGCGCCGAAATCCGTCTGTCGTGACAGTTTCAACGAGGCCAGCACGACCACTGCGCAAATGCCGAACTGCACCAGCCCCAGCAATGCCGCCCGCCCGAGGTTGAAATCAAATCGCAGCGCCTGATAGATCGCCAGCTCGATTGTTGTGGCCTTCGGGCCACCACCCAGCGCCAGCGCAACGGCAAAACTGGTGATCGATAGCAAGAAAACCAGCAAAAACGCCCCCGGCAGCACACCCTTCAGCATCGGCCATTCCAGCCGCCGGAATATATCGTCCGGTCGCATGTCCAGTTGCGCCGCCAGCCGGAAATGCTCGGCCGGAATGCCAGCCCAGCCCTGCAAAATCAGACGCGTTACCAGCGGCAGGTTGAAAAATACATGCGCCAGCAGGATGCCGGTTAGCCCGTATACACTAATCGGGCCGCTACCGAATACCTCCAGCCCGCGGGACATAATGCCCGCCCGCCCCCAGACCGCCAGAATCCCCAGAACCGCCACGATGACGGGCAACAGAAACGGTGCGCCGAGCAGGGTAATTAGTGCGGCGCGCCCGCGAAACTGCCGCCGTGCCAGCGCGCGGGCGGCGGGGATGGCCAGCAGCACACTGATCCCCGCCGAAAGCACCGCCTGAAACAGGGTAAAGCGGATCGCCGACCAGTCCGGAACCGACAGCCCCGCTGCCCCCTCCGCCTGCGACCACAGCGCCAGCAGAGGGGCCACGACCAGCAGCGCCATCAACAGTAGCGCCACCGGTCCGGCGATATTTACCGGCTTAAAGCGGCCAGCCATTCGGCCAGAGCCTGTTCACGCAGGGCGGGCACCTCGTCCACCGGCACCGACAGCGCCTTGTCGGGGGATACCGGAGCATCGAATCCTTCGGGCAGGCCTGTTTCCGGAGTGCGGGCCGGATACATCCAGTTATTTGTCGGGATCAGCGACTGGAATGCGTCCGTCAGCATGAAGTCCAGAAAACGGTCGGCCAGTTCGGGATGTTTCGAGCCGGCCAGCTTCGCTGCCACCTCGATCTGCATATACTGCCCCTCGTCGAAAATCGCCGCCGCCTTGGAGTCGTCCACCTCGACAATCAGGTGATAGGCGGGGGAGGTGGTATAGCTCAGCACCATATCGGCCTCGCCCTCCAGAAACATACCATAAGCTTCGGACCAGCCCTTGGTCACCGTCACGATCTGCGGCGAGAGTTTCGCCCATGCCGCACCGGCCTTGTCGCCGTAAACCGTTTTCATCCACATCAACAAGCCCAGACCGGGGGTGGAGCTGCGCGGGTCCTGAATAATAATGCTGGTGTCACTGCCGATCAGCTCGGCAAAGCTCGTCGGCGGGTTTTCCAGTCTTCTCCTGTCATAGACAAAGGCGAAATACCCCCAGTCGAAGGGCAGAAAAGTATCGTCTGTCCACTCGATCGGCAGGCTCAACCCCTCCGGCACGCCGTTGTGCGGGGCAAAAAGGCCGGTTTCCTTGGCCGTGGCCATCAGGCTGGTGTCCAGCCCCAGCACTACATCGGCATCACTGCGCCCGCCTTCCAGCCGCAGGCGTGACAGCAGCGCCGCCCCGTCGCCCGCTCCGACGAATTGCAGATCGCAATCGCAGACCTCCTCGAAGGCCAGTTCGACCGCCGGTCCCGGACCCCAGTCCGAAACAAAACTGTCATAGGCATAGACGGTAAGTGTGGGTGTTTCAGCCGCTGCTATCCCCGCAAGGGAAACAAGGGCCGCAGTCAGAAGGGATCGTTTCATAATGTCCTCCATTTACTGCGACGTAGTCGGAGGGGCGGAATATCCGCTCGCACCTTTCCTACGCCGGCATGATCCGGTTCAGGTTCAACGGGTCCGCGTTGTGCGTCTCAGCCCTTACAGGCTCCCCGAGGCAGCGCCGAGACTAGCCAAATGTGGCGGAATTGCAAGCCAATCCCGAAAAGGGGTTTTTCCGTCCCCCTGCATGCGGTATTGATCGGCCAAAGGAGTTAACGCCATGTCCATGAATTCATTCGGCCACCTGTTCCGCGTCACCACATGGGGCGAGAGCCACGGTCCCGCGCTCGGTGCCGTCGTGGACGGCTGCCCGCCGAACATTCCACTGGACGCGGCGATGTTGCAGGTCTGGCTCGACAAGCGCAAACCGGGCCAGAACAAATTCACCACCCAGCGGCAGGAGGCCGATCAGGTCGAGATCCTGTCCGGCGTGTTCGAGGGGCGCACCACCGGCACCCCGATCCAGTTGCTGATCCGCAACACGGACCAGCGGTCGAAAGACTACGGCGATATTGCCGAAAAATTCCGCCCCGGCCATGCCGACATCACCTATTTCCAGAAATACGGCAACCGCGACTATCGCGGTGGGGGTCGTTCCTCGGCCCGTGAAACGGCGGCCCGTGTGGCGGCGGGCGGCGTGGCCCGTGCTGCATTGGCGGCCCTGTTGCCCGAGGTCGAAATCACGGGCTACATGGTGCAGATGGGTCCGCATAAAATCGACCGCGCCAATATGGATATGGCGCAAATCGCCGCCAACCCGTTCTGGACACCGGACGCCGAAGCGGCAGAAAAATGGGACGGTTACCTGTCGCAACTGCGCAAATCCGGCAGCTCCGTCGGCGCGGTGGTCGAGGTGATCGCCTCCGGCCTGCCCGCCGGTCTCGGTGCGCCGGTCTATGCGAAACTCGATACCGATATCGCTGCCGCCATGATGTCGATCAACGCCGTCAAGGCGGTGGAGATCGGTGCGGGCATGGAGGCCGCAACCCTGACCGGCGAGGAAAACGCTGACGAAATCACCATGGGACCGGACGGGCCGGAGTTTTCCAGCAACCACGCCGGCGGTATCCTTGGCGGCATCTCGACAGGGCAGGATATCGTCAGCCGGTTCGCGGTAAAGCCGACCTCCTCGATCCTGACGCCGCGCAAGACCATCACCAAATCCGGCGAGAATACCGAGATCATTACCAAAGGCCGTCACGATCCCTGCGTCGGCATCCGCGCCGTGCCGGTGGGCGAGGCGATGATGGCCTGCGTATTACTCGACCACTACTTGCTGCATCGCGGGCAGATCGGGGAAAACCCCGGAAAAATCGGTTAGCCCAGACCGATACGCGCGCGGATCTTCTCGTCCCTGAGAGAAACTTCCTGCCCCGCGAATTCGTCAGCGTCATCGGTGCAAAGCCATGCAACCGCTTTTGCCGGCCACTCGGGCGGAATATGCACCGACGGATCGAGCTGGCTGACCGGATTGATCCCCGAGGCCCGGATCGCCACCTGCATGTATGTCGCCACCGTTCCGGGGCTGAGCCCGAACACACGCACCCCCGCTTCGGCTGTTTCCAGATGGGCGGAACGGGTCAGCATCGCCGCGCCGGCCTTGGCTGCGCAGTAATGGCTCCATCCTTCCAGGGGCGCATGGGCCGCGCCGGAGCTGATATTGATGATGGTGCCGTTGCCCTGTTCCAGCATTACGGGCAAAGCGGCGCGCAAACCGTGGTATATGCCCTTGAAATTGATATCCGCAGCGCGGCTCCAGCTGTCGGGATTCGATGTGGCCAGCGGACCGATCGGGTCGATTACACCGGCATTTCCGACCAGAATGTCGAGCCTCTCGTAGTGTTCCAGACACTGTTCCACCGTGTCGGCCACCGCCTCGTAATTTGCCACGTCGCATACGCTGGTGATGGCTGTCCCGCCAAATCCGTTGATCCGTGCCGCCACTTCCCCGATTTCATCTGCCGAGCGCGCCGCCAGCACAACCGAGGCACCGCGGCTGGCCAGTTCCACCGCCGTTGCCGCACCGATCCCGCGGCTGGCCCCGGTTACAATTGCGGCTTTTCCCGCAAATTCGAGCATTGTATCCTCCTGTTTCGTTCACCCGCAGTTTGGCCGCGAACCGGATTCGAGGCAATCCCTAACCGCCGTAGCTGCGCACCAGTGCACCGGCGAGAAGGCTCCACCCGTCCGCCAGAACGAAAAAGGCCAGTTTGAAGGGTAGCGAGATAACGGCGGGGGGCACCATCATCATTCCCATAGACATCAGCACCGCCGCGATGATCAGGTCGATGACCAGAAACGGGATGAATATCAGGAATCCGACCTCGAATCCGCGCTGGATTTCGGCCAGCAGAAACGAAGGAACCAGAATTGACAGGGGCACGGGCTGTCCGGCCTCGGGCCTTACCGGCGCAATATCGATCATAGAGGCCAGCGTTTCCGGTGCTACCCGCCCCTCCATGAATATACGGAATGGCCCGATGGTGCGGTTGAATCCTTCTTCGATACCGATCTGTTCGTCCAGCAGGGGTTGCACACCGTTATCCCAGGCTTCGGAGAAAACCGGCTGCATGACAAACCAGGTCAGAAACAACGCCAGACTGACAATCATCATGTTCGGTGGTGCCTGTTGCACGCCTATTGCCTGGCGCAGTATCGACAGAACGGTCACCATGAACGGAAAGCAGGTTATCATGATTGCCAGTCCGGGGGCGAGGCTAAGCACGGTGAGCAGGACAAAAAGCTGCACTGTGCGTAGTGACAACGAATCCCCGCCAAATGACAGAGAAACCTCTTGCGCGGCGGCCGGAAATGCGGCCAGCAGCAAGATCGGCAATACAAGGAGCACTGCTTTGACCACCATGTCTACAACCCGCCCGACATGTCCGAAACCTCGGTCAGGCGTAGACAAAGCTGCCCGTTGCCCTCTGCTGTTTCTTCCAGTTCGCCCCGGGCCACCAGCCGCTCGCCGATAAAGACGTCTACCGGATCCTCGATACGGTGATCCAGCGGCACGACAGAGTTTTGCCGCAGCTGTAACAGTTCCGCCAGCGTCAGGCGCGCTTTGCCAATCGAGACAGTGATTTCGATCTCGACGGCCATCAGCGCGTTTGCATGTGCGTCGCCAAGCGGGGTGTCCGCGCTTTCCGGCAGTTCAGTTTGCATGTTTCACTCCGTTTTCCAGTGTGCGCTCCAATGTGTCGAAATAGGATTGTATGGCCGACAGCACCTTGTCCGGATTTTGCGCAAGGTCGATGCGATCGAACCCGTCGCTCCATTCCACGATGGCCTGCCCGTCCGAAAGCGTATCGTCGCCCATAACCGTGACTCCCGGCGTGTTCGAAAACGCGTTGCCCAAATCCTGTGCCATTTCCGGCGAGATCCGGATATCCAGCCGGTCCGGTGGTGCCTCCCTTGTTGCCTGTTCAACCAGCGCGGAAATCTCGGCACCAAGGCCGGATCGCGACAGTTCGGGTGCCAGAGCCTGCGTAATACTCTCTACCAATGGCCGCAAAGAGCGTAGTGCGAGTTGGCGGGCCTCCTCCCGGGAAAAGAACGCATCTCCGATAGTTTCGTGGATTCTCGCCAGTGTTTGCGACTGCGCTGTCGCAAATGCCTCGCTCGCAGCGGCAGCCCCCTCGCGCATTCCATCCTCGAACGCTTCCTGGCGCAAGGCTTCGAGTTCTTCGGTTGTGACGACCTTGGCGGCAGCGCCGGCCAATATGGGGTAGGAGAATTTTTCGAGTTTTATTGCCGGCATCAGGTCACAGGCTCCTTCTCTGTCGGGCTTTCGGATTCGATCCAGTTCCGCAGCAGATGGCTGCTTTCCTCGGCGCGTCCCGAGATGGTTTCGCGCAATATTTCAACGGGGTCCGGCGCGGGTGTAGCGGCCGTGGTCACCTCGCCTTCGGAGAGCGTCGATCCTGTGAGAACATTGCTATCGGCCTGTAGCGCCTGCTGTTCATGCGCGCTGATCTGTGCAAGTTCCGGAGCCGGATTTTTCAGGATTGGACGAATCACAAACAATCCGAGCAACAATGCCACAACCCCGAGAATCGTCATCTGGACCAGTTGCGCCACATTCAGGGCAAAACCGCTCAATAGCCCGGCCGTTGCCGTGGTTCCCTGCCGGGGGGGCGCAGGAAATTCCATGGATTCGATGGTAACGACATCACCGCGTTCTGCCTGGAATCCCACGGCGGATTCCACCAGAGCACGAAAGGCATCCAGCTCTCCGGCGCTGCGCGGGGTATATGTTGTTGTGCCGTTGTCGCCGGTGACAGGAATATCGTTCACCAGAACCGCCACACTCAATCGCGCGATATCACCGGACAGCCGGGTGCGCTCCCGCAGGATTTCCGAGCCGTCATAGTTTGTCCGTTCGCGGTTTTTTTCGGCACTCCGGCTGCCTTTGGCCGTACTGTCCGCGGTGTCGGGCAGGTTGGATGCCACGGTAACCGCGCCTGTGCCTCCGCCGTTACTGTTTTCTGTGGAAGATTCGCTTTCCGACGATATGGCCACCCTCTGCTCGGGATCCAGAATCCGTTCGCGCACGGTTTCGGTTTCATTGCGGGCCTCGACCATAACCTCGACAATAACATTGCCTTGCCCCACGCGTGCGGACAGCAGCCGCTCGACATTTTTTCGCAGGGCCTCTGCCCGCTCGTCCAGACCGGTTGCCGCCGGTTGCGCCGCATCGGACTGTCCAGGCTGCAAAATCACGCCGTAATCCGAATCGATGACAGTGACCATCTCCGGCGCCAGCCCGGATACCGCTGCGGCCACCAGATAGCGGATCGCCTCGGCCTGCGTTCGGCCGAGCATGCCGTCACCCGAAGACACTGTAACCGAGGCCGAAGGCGAGACGTTGCGTTCGAACGGGCGGCTGACGGGATTGGCTATATGCACACGTGCCATGTTGATCCGCCCCGAGGACAAAATGGTCCGGGCCAGTTCGCCTTCCTTGGCACGCCAGTAGGTCGCATCGAACATTTGCGCCGTGGTGCCGAAACCGGACAGACCATCAAGAAGCTCGTATCCCGCTACACTGTTCGCGGGCAGCCCCTCGCCTGCCAGAACCAGCCGCAACTGGTCGCGCTGTGCCGAGTCGATATATATGGAATCGCCGCGAATCTCGTAAGGCACGCCTTTCTGTTCCAGCGATGTGACAATCTCGCCGGAGGCGGTGGCACTTAGCCCCGAATACAAGAGCGCCAGTTGCGGCCTGGTCGCCAGTCGGGCCAGCCCGAACACTGTTACCACTGTTGCCAGAACAGCCAGCACCAGTACGAGTTGCTTTTGCGGCGTAAGCAGGTTCCAGGAATTCAGGAGTTGCTTCACGGATTTTCCCCATTCACTTCCGGCAGCCGTTCTGGTGCCGGTCTTGCGGCCATAAGAATCGATCAGGATTAACAATTGGTTAGTTTTCTGCGGGGTATTCAGGGATTCGAAACAGATTCTTGTGAGGAAACATGGCAGACGCGACAGCGGACGATGTAGATACCGGAACCCCGAAAAAATCCGCCAAACCCTTGCTGGCAGGGCTGGCGGGGGCTGCTATTCTTGGCGCAGGCGGGTTTTACGCCACCTATTCCGGCCTTGTTCTTGGTCCGAAGCCGGTGGCGGTTGATTCCGCCCCGTCCAAAACGGCCCCTTCCGGGCAGGTGGCTTTCGTCACCCTGCCCCCGTTAACGATTTCGCTCGGCAAGGCGGCCAGCGCACGCCACCTGCGTTTCAGCGGGTCCCTCGATGTATTGCCCGAAGCGGAGGAGGAGGTGAACACCCTGACGCCACGCATTCTGGACGCGCTCAACACCTATCTTCGCGCAGTTTCGGAAGCCGAACTCGAGGATCCCGCCTCCATGAACAGGTTGCGGGCGCAAATGCTTCGTCGTGTGCAGGTCGTCGCCGGCGAAGAAAACGTGCGCGACCTTCTGATCACCGAATTTATCCTGAAATAGAAAGGCATATCATGGATTTACTGTCCAATGGACTATTGCTTGCGGCAACGGCGGCGGCGGCGTTTTACTGTTATGTTCTGGCAAAACGGGTCAGGGGGCTGACGGATCTTGATGCCGGTCTTGGTGGCGCGATTACTGCTCTTTCACGCCAGGTGGACGAAATGAAAGCATCCGTGGATGCCGCGCGCCACATTTCCGGAAAATCGGTCCGGGATCTGTCCGAAATGACAGCGCGGGCGGAAATAGCCGCGGGCCGGTTGGAGTTGCTGCTTGCCACGCTGCATGAAAACAGCGCGACCGGCAAGGCGGAGCACAGCAGAAAGCGCGCAGGATGAGCAATCGCCGCAAGGGAGTTCGTGCCGGTTTCGGTCCGATACAGCTGATATTACTCGGCTTTGCGCTCTCGGCCGCCATTCGGATCGGCGGTCAGGGTGTGGCTGTTGCGCAAGGGGTCGGGGCGCCGCCGGAACCTTCCGTGCCGGAACAGGTTGACTGTCCGGCCGATCCGGATATCGCGGGCCTGCTGGCGGGTATTCGCGAAAGGCAATCGCAACTCGAAACCCGCGAGCGCGAGATTGCAGAGCGCCGTCTGTTACTTGACGATGTGGAGAAACGCATAGAGGCCGAACTGGAAAAACTGCGAATGGCGGAGCAACGGCTGGCCGAAACCCTGGCTATTGCCGACAGTGCGGCCGAAAACGATCTGGCCAGACTAACGTCGGTTTATGAAAACATGAAACCCGGAAATGCGGCAGATCTGTTTGCCGTTATGGATATGACATTTGCGGCCGGTTTCCTCTCGCGGATGAAACCGCAGGCCGCCGCTGGCATCCTGTCCGAAATGCCAGCCGAGGCGGCATATTCCATCAGCGTTGTTATGGCAGGCAGAAATGCCAATGCCCCGACAGAATAACCTGTTGGAGTTAGGGCTATGTTAACCGCTTGCGCGCGATAGTCGGGCAAACACGCATCTTACTGGGCTTGGTGAATGATTGGAATAATCGGAATAGTCGTAATTTTTGTGATGGTCTTCGGCGGCTATGTTCTGGCCGGCGGATATCTCTCGATTATATTCGAGGCGCTGCCATACGAAATGATTATCATCGGCGGTGCTGCTGTCGGCGCCTTTATCATCGGTAATGACTCCGCAACGATCAAGCACACGCTGAAGGACCTCGGAAAGGTATTCAAAGGTCCTAAATGGAAG
>JALSHL010000245.1 GCA_026982255.1 Paracoccaceae bacterium
AGGACTATCAGGACAGCGGCGAGGAGATCGTCGAACCCGTCCCCATGCCCGAAGGTCTGGTCGCCTGGGTGCAACAATGGATCGACCGGCACCATACCGAGGAAATCTTCGTCAAGCGCCGCCGCAACCGCGAGAGCGTGGACAAGACCGAGGACGGCATCGGTGACGCCCGCATCCGTCAGGTGGCCGACGTTTACCGCTCGCCTGCCAGCAAAAAGCGGACGATGCAATGAACGACGATCCCGCCTTCCTGTCCCGCTGGTCGCGCCGAAAACAACAGGCGCGCGAGGAGGTGGAGGAAACCCCGCCCGCCGAATCCGCTGCCGAAGCCCCGCCGGAACCGGAAAAGCCCGAGGCCGAAATCCTCGCCGAACTGGGCCTCAAGGACCCTGACGAGATGGCGGAGGGCGACGATTTTTCCGCCTTCATGTCTGCCGCCGTCCCGCAGGCCCTGCGCAACCGAGCCCTGAAAAAGCTCTGGCTGACCAATCCGGCCTTTGCCGATCTGGACGGGCTGCTGGATTATGGCGAGGACTTCACCGGCAACGGCGGCATCGTCGGCAAGATGGCAACCGCCTATCGGGTGGGGAAAGGCTATGCCGGGAAACTGGCCGAAAAAACCGCTGAAGATGACCCCGAACTGGTCAGCGAATCACCTGACGGGGATGACGGAAAAACCGCGGAATTACTCCCGCTGGAACTTTCCGCGGCCACTGTCGCCGAAAAAAAGTCTGAGGAAGTCGAGTCTGCCGTTCCCGAAAACGCCGGAGAAATTGCAACTCAATCGACAGGCGAGCGGCGTCAGGTTGTGCGAAAACGTATGAAATTCAGGTTCTAGACAATCATGAGTAAATCGCTCATATATAAGCAATTGATATTACATTCATTTTTTTGAATACAAGGAAGTTTTTCTAGGCATACCGACGTATACGGACTACACTGGCACAACTTCAGATAAAACGATTGTCGGAGGTTTGATGTGTCCAGTGCTGCGGAAACCATCGCTATCCCGGAAGAGGATCTGCTTCGTGCGGACCTCTATGACTTTCTCGGCGCGCTTCTGTCCCGCCCGCCCGAAGGGGCGCTTCTGGGCAAGGTGGCGGCGCTCGGCGGGGATGACACCGATCTCGGGCAGGGCATCAGGGCGCTGGCGCGTCTGGCCAAGGCCACCAAGACCGGCGCGGCGGAACGCGAGTTCAACGCCCTGTTCATCGGCATGGCCCGCGGCGAGCTTCTGCCCTATGCCAGTTTCTATCTGACCGGTTTCCTGAACGAAAAGCCGCTCGCCACGCTGCGCAAGGATATGCTGGCGCTGGGCATCGAGCGCGCCCCGAACGTATTCGAGCCGGAGGACAACATCGCCTCGCTATGCGAAATGATGGCGGGCATGATCCGCGGCCGTTTCGGCGAACCGGCGGATATTCCGCAACAGCGGGACTTTTTCAACAAACATATCGGCCCCTGGGCCGGCCACTTTTTCAACGATCTGGAGGGTGCGAAGAACTCGGTGTTCTACGCCCCTGTCGGTACCGTGGGTCGCGTGTTCATGGAAATCGAGAAAGAGGCATTCAGAATGGCGGGCGAGAACCCCGCATAACCGGTCGCACCTTCCGCGACCACACAGGAGGAAAAGCAATGCGTAAAGAGGAGAGCGGCGTCGATACCAAGCGCCGGAATTTCCTGAAACTCGCGTCGGCTTCGGTCCCTGCGGCTGCCGTTTCGGTAACCGTCGGAACAGAAGCAGCCGCCGGGACGCCGCCGGACACCGACGGCCTGCAAGACACCGCCCACACACGGGCCTATCTGGAGAGCACCCGCTTCTAGGCGGACGCCCTTACTACCCGGCGACGGTTGCGTGACGCCCTGACACCGGAAAACTTACAGGCCCGCAAGGGTTACTTAGGGAGATATGAAATGCTCAGGAAAAAAACCAGCGGGGTTGCGCGACGCTCCCGCACGGATTCGATCCTGTCACGGATTTCGGAAAAATCCATTGATCGCCGCTCGTTCCTGCGGTCCTCGGGTCTGACCATTGGCGGTCTGGCCTCGGTGGGCGCGCTGGGTGGCACCGTGACACAGGCTAGCGCCCAGACGGCGGTGGACAGCGCCGTTGAAACGGTGAAAACGATCTGCACCCATTGTTCGGTCGGCTGCACTGTTGTTGCCGAGGTCGACAACGGCGTATGGGTCGGGCAGGAGCCGGGCTGGGACAGCCCCTTCAACCTCGGCGCCCATTGCGCCAAGGGGGCCGCGGTGCGTGAACACGCCCATGGCGAGCGCCGCCTGAAATACCCGATGAAAAAGGTAAACGGCGAGTGGAAACGCATCAGTTGGGAAACCGCGATCAACGAGATCGGCGACCAGATGATGCAGATCCGCGACGAGAGCGGACCGGATTCGGTCTACTGGCTCGGCTCGGCGAAATTCAGCAACGAGCAGGCATATCTGTTCCGCAAGTTCGCGGCCTACTGGGGCACGAACAACGTGGATCACCAGGCCCGCATCTGCCACTCGACAACGGTGGCCGGTGTGGCGAATACATGGGGCTACGGCGCCATGACCAACAGTTACAACGACATCCACAATTCCCGTGCCATCCTCATCATCGGCGGCAACCCGGCCGAGGCGCACCCCGTCTCGCTGTTGCACCTGATGAAAGCCAAGGAGCAGAACAACGCCCCGCTGATCGTCTGCGATCCGCGCTTCACGCGCACGGCAGCCCATGCGGACGAATATGTGCGCCTGCGCCCGGGCACCGACGTGCCTCTGGTCTGGGGTATCCTGTGGCATATCTTCGAGAACCAGTGGGAAGACAAGGAATTCATCCGCACCCGTGTATACGGCATGGACGAAATCCGTGCGGAGGTCAAAAAATGGACCCCCGAGGAAGTCGAGCGCGTCACCGGCGTTCCCGGCTCGCAGCTGGAGCGCGTGGCCCGCACATTGGCCAACAACCGCCCCGGCACCCTGATCTGGTGCATGGGCGGCACGCAGCATACCACGGGTAACAACAACACCCGCGCCTACTGCATCCTGCAACTTGCGCTCGGCAACATGGGCACAACCGGCGGCGGCACCAACATCTTCCGCGGCCACGACAACGTGCAGGGCGCAACCGACGTCTGCATCCTGTCGCATTCGCTGCCCGGCTACTACGGTCTGTCCGCCGGCGCATGGGCGCACTGGGCCCGCGTCTGGGAGGAGGACCTCGACTGGCTCAAGGGCCGGTTCGATACCATCAAGGGGGCCGACGGTTCCGACAAACCGCTGATGAACCTGACGGGTATTCCGGTTTCGCGCTGGATCGACGGGGTTCTGGAGGACAAGGACAACATCGACCAGCCGAACAACGTCCGTGCCATGGTTCTGTGGGGCCACGCGCCCAACTCGCAGACCCGCGGGGTGGAGATGAAAACGGCGATGGAAAAACTCGACCTGCTGGTCGTGGTCGATCCCTATCCCACCGTCTCGGCCGTCATGCACGACCGCACCGACGGTGTGTATCTGCTGCCGGCCGCCACGCAGTTCGAGACGCGCGGCTCTGTCACCGCCTCGAACCGTTCGGTGCAATGGCGCGATCAGGTGGTCGAGCCGCTGTTCGAATGCAAACCGGACCATGACATCATGGCCATGTTCGCCAGCAAATTCGGCTGGGCCGACCGGTTCTTTCGCAATATCGCGATGGACGGGGAAAACCAGCCGAATGTCGAGGACATCACCCGCGAGTTCAACCGCGGTATGTGGACCATCGGCTATACCGGCTGGGCGCCCGAACGTATCAAGGCGCATATGGCCAACCAGCACACCTTCGACACCACCACGCTTCAGGCGATCGGCGGACCGGTCGACGGGGAATACTACGGCCTGCCGTGGCCCTGCTGGGGAACGCCCGAGATGAAACACCCGGGCACGCCGAACCTCTATGACATGTCCAAGCCGGTCTCCAAGGGCGGCCTGACCTTCCGCGCCCGTTTCGGTGTGGAACGGAACGGCGTCAACCTGCTGGCCGAGGGCGTGTATTCGCAGGGCTCGGAAATCCAGGACGGTTATCCCGAATTCACCATGGCGATGCTCAAGGAGCTCGGCTGGGACAAGGACCTGACCGACGAGGAACGCGCCGTGATCGAAGGGATTGCCGGTGACAAGACCAACTGGAAAACCGACCTTTCCGGCGGCATCCAGCGGGTCGCGATCAAGCACGAGTGCGCCCCCTTCGGCAATGCCAAGGCCCGCGCGGTCGTCTGGACCTTCCCCGATCCGGTGCCGGTCCATCGCGAGCCGCTCTACTCCAACCGCCGCGATCTGGTGGAGGACTACCCGACATACGAGGACAAGAAGTTCTATCGTCTGCCGACCATGTATGCCACCATCCAGAAGCAGGACTTCTCGAAGGATTATCCGATGATCCTGACCTCGGGTCGCCTTGTGGAATACGAGGGCGGCGGCGACGAGTCCCGCTCCAACAAATGGCTTGCCGAATTGCAGCAGGACATGTTCGTCGAGATCAGCACCCGCGATGCCAACAACCTCGGCATCCGCGACGGGGCGCAGGTCTGGGTCGAAGGGGCCGAGGGCGGTCGCGTCAAGGTCATGGCGATGGTCACCGAAAGGGTCGGCGAGGGCGTTGTCTTCATGCCGTTCCACTTCGGCGGACATTTTCAGGGCAAGGACCTGCGGGACAAATACCCCGAGGGCGCCGACCCCTATGTCCTGGGCGAGGCCGCGAATACGGCCATGACCTACGGCTATGATTCCGTCACCCAGATGCAGGAGACGAAAGTCACTCTCTGCAAAATTTCCGCAGCATAAGGAGGAAAGATTATGGCTAGAGTTAAATTCCTCGTAGACGCGGAACGCTGCATCGAGTGCAACGGCTGCGTCACCGCCTGCAAAAACGAGAACGAGATCCCCTGGGGCATCAACCGGCGTCGCGTCGTCACCATCGGTGACGGCAAGCCGGGCGAGCGCACGATCTCGATCGCCTGCATGCACTGTTCGGATGCCCCCTGCATGGCGGTGTGTCCGGTGGACGTGTTCTACCAGACGGCTGACGGCATCGTTCTGCACTCCAAGGACCTGTGTATCGGTTGCGGCTACTGCTTCTTCGCCTGTCCTTTCGGCGCACCGCAGTTCCCGCAGGCCGGCAACTTCGGCTCGCGCGGCAAGATGGACAAATGTACCTTCTGCGCCGGCGGCCCCGAAGAAAGCGGCTCCGAAGCCGAATTCCAGAAATACGGTCGCAACCGTATTGCGGAAGGCAAGCTGCCGATCTGCGCCGAGATGTGCGCTACCAAGGCCCTGCTGGCCGGTGATGGCGATACCGTCGCCACCATCTATCGCGAGCGCGTCGTCGCCCGCGGTTTCGGCTCCGGCGCATGGGGCTGGGGCACGGCCTATGACGCCAAGGCCGGCAACTAGGATATCTGCTCCGGCGGTTGGCCCCGTGCCATCCGCCGGACAGAAATCTACCATCGTGAAAGGCTGAAAACGTGACACCCCAAACGGTATTCCGGCGGTTGCAGGAAACGGGACAGGCGGGCTTGGGCTTTGCCCTGATACTGCTTTGCGCCCTGTGGCTGACCCTCGCGGGCAGTGCCGCCTATGCGAATTCCCACGTCCGCGCACCTGACAATGCGGTCAATTCTTTCGACGATCCCGACGCCGACGGCCCGCCCAATACACAGGGCAGCGAATCCCGCAGCGCCTTCTGGTCGGCCCTGAAGCAGGGCGACATCGCCACGACATCCTCAAGCACTGCCGACGGCAAGGCAATGCAGACCCTGGGCGAGCAATGGCGCCTGTTCCGCACGCAATACATCCTGAAATACAGCGGCTGGGTTCTGGTCGGCGTGGTCGGCTTGCTGATGCTCTACTACCTTGTCCGCGGCCCGATGAAGATCAAGGCCGGCCGCTCCGGCAAGACCATCCACCGTTTCAGCACCGTCCACCGCGTCGCGCACTGGTTCATCGCCTCGGTATTCCTGTTCCTCGGGCTGAGCGGGTTCATCATCATGCTCGGCCGCCCCGTCCTGACCCCGATTATCGGGCGGGAGGCCAACGCCATACTGACCAGCGCGGCGTTGCAGGGCCACAACCTGTTCGGTCCGCTGTTCATTTTCGGCCTGATCTGGATGTTCGTGAAATTCGTGCGCGGCAATTTCTTCCAGATGGTCGATTTCAAATGGATATTCAAACTCGGCGGGCTGCTCGGCGGTCACGTCAGTTCGAAAAAATTCAACTTCGGTGAAAAGGCGTGGTTCTGGTTGCTGATGATCGTCGGCTCGGTCATGAGCATCACGGGCCTGATCATGCTGTTCCCCTGGCTGTTCGAGGACCTGCGCTTCCTGCAAGCCTCAGTCATCCTGCACGGGCTGGGCGCGGTGACGCTTCTGGCTGTCGCCTTCGGCCATATCTACATCGGCTCGGTTGGTATGGAAGGCTCGCTCGACTCCATGCTCAAAGGTGAAGTGGACGAGAACTGGGCCAGAGAACATCATGACCTCTGGTACGAGGAAGTCACCGGCAAACCCGCCAGCGAACCCGCCACGAAAGGAGAGACCCCATGAGTTTTCTCGAATTCGTCGAAGGGCCGCTGTTCTATTTCTCCGGCACGGTTTTCGTTCTGGCCGGACTGTGGCGCATCATCGGCCTGATCCGTCTGGGTCGTCGCAAGGACATATCGGAGCCCAAGGGCTCTGCCGCCGCCGGATTTATCAGGGGCAACTTCCGCCATTTCTTTCCGCGCCGTGTGTTCACCAAATGGATGTGGATGCACATCCTCGGCGGTTATGCCTTCCATATCGGATTGCTTGTCGTGCTGCTGTTTGCCGCCCCGCATGTGGCGTTCCTCAGTGACCGCATTCTGGCGGGTTTCAGCTGGCCGGCCCTGCCGCGCTGGGGCTTCATCATTGCGGCCGAGTTCGCCTTTGCCGGCCTGATCGTTCTGTGGGTGCGCCGGTTTTCCAACCCGGTGATGCGCCTGATCAGCGACTGGGACGACCATATCGGCAGCTGGCTGACCTTTATCGTCATGCTGACCGGCATGTTTGCCCTACAGGAATCCCATGATATCCTGCGCGCGATCCATATGCTGATGGTCGATATCTGGCTGCTCTACTTCCCGTTCAGCCGCCTGATGCATGCTTTCACATTCTTCCTGTCGCGCGGCCATACCGGCGCCACCTACGGACGCAAGGGGATGATCCCATGAGCCAGAGCAAAGCGGAAATCGCGGTCGAAAAATTTCTCGAATTCACCGATGGTGAAGTCGCCTCGTTCTTCGAGTCCTGCGTCCACTGCGGGCTGTGCGCCGGCGCCTGCCCGTTCTATGTCAGCACGCAGGACCCGAAATATACGCCGACCTACAAGCTGCTGCCGATGGTCAAGGCCTATAAACGCGAAAAGGCACCGCTGTCGAAAATCCGCAAGATGTTCGGCCTCGCTCCCGATCCGGTGACCGAGGAGGAACTGCTGGAATGGGAGCCGCTGGTCTATGACAGTTGCACCATGTGCGGGCGCTGCACCACGGTCTGCCCGATGGGCATCGATATTGCCGGCACCATCCGCAAAATGCGCGAGGGCTATGCCGCCGCCGGTCTGGTGCCCGAGGGGCTGCAACGCTCTGCCGAGTTTGTCGAGAAAACTTCCTCACCTATGGGCGTGACGCTGAAGGCGCTGGAGGCGCAGATCAGGCATCAGGAAAAGGAAACCGGCATCCCGATCGAGATCGACAAAAAAGGCGCCGACTATATGGCGATCCTGTCCTCGATGGAGATCATGGGCTATCCCGAGATTATCGGCGCCTATGCCAAACTGTTCAAAAAGGCCGGTCTGACCTGGACGATATCGTCGGAGGCTTACGAGGCCACCAACGTCGGCGTGCAGATCGGTTCCGGTCCTCTGGCGAAATCCATCGTCAAACGGGTGGTCGATGCCGCCGAGGCGCTGGAGGTCAAATACGTTATCAGCCCCGAATGCGGCCACGCCTACGGCGCGATCCGCTGGGCCGGTCCGAACCTGATCGGGCGCCAGTTCAAGTTCGATGTCATCCACATTATCGAGTTGCTGGACAAGCTGCGCCGCGAGGGGCGGATACCGGCAGGCAAAAAGGACGGCCGCAAAATGACGCTGCACGATCCCTGCCAGCTGGTTCGCCGTGGCGGCCTGTTGAAGGAACCGCGGCGGCTGATGGATGACTCCTGTTCCGATTTTATCGAGATGGAAAGCTCCGGTATTGCCAACATTTGCTGTGGCGGTGGTGGCGGGGTCTCGGCCAACCCGCGGGCGGAGGAACTGAAGCTCGCCGCCTTTGGCCAGAAAGCCAAGCAGCTTACCGGTATAGACGATCTGGAAGTGGTCATCGTGCCCTGCGCCAACTGCCGCACGGTGTTCGAGGACGGGCTGGACGAATACGAGCTGAATTACGAGGTTCTGGGCCTTGGCGAACTGGTGGCGGCAACGCTTGAGGAATAAGGGTTAACGCCCTACCTTTATTTTCTATAAGCCTCTGGAAAGATTGCAATAAAAGGCATTATTGCCAGTTGGCAATTTTTCCGCTTATCCGCCGTTCGGAAAGAAAAGCTGCTGCCCGTTCATCCGGTAGGCCCCGATCAGCGCCTGCCCTTTTTCCGACAGCAGCCAGTCGATAAATGCCTGCGCACCCGCCGCGTTTACATGCGGGAACCGTTCGGGATTGAGCGCGATAATGCCATACTGGTTGAACAGTTCCGGCACGCCCTCGAACAACACCCGATAGTCCTGCTTGTCGCCATAGGCGATCCATGTGGCGCGGTCGGTCAGGGTATAGCCGCGCATCTCGATCGTCGTGCGGATGGTGGCGCCCATGCCCGCGCCGACCTCGCGATACCAGCCGTTGTCGATGGTTGGCATGGTGCCGAGCGCGGCCCAGAGCGCCAGTTCCTTCTTGTTGGTGCCGGAGTCGTCGCCGCGCGAAACGAACGGGGCTTTGCCGTCCAGCAAGGACCGTAACGCGCCATCGAGCGTTTCGGCCGACCCGAGGCCGGCGGGATCGTCTGCCGGACCGATCAGCACGAAATCGTTATACATCAGATCGAAGCGTTGCAGGCCATACCCCTCGGCGACGAATTTTTCCTCGGCCGGTTTTGCATGCACCAGCAGCACATCGGCATCGCCGTTCATGGCGTTGCGAATGGCCTGTCCGGTGCCGACGGCAACCACATCGACCCGCAGGCCGGTATCGGCCTCGAACAACGGCAGGATGTAGTCATAGAAACCGGAATTCTGGGTCGAGGTCGTGGACTGCACCAGAATACGGTTTTCGGCGGCGGAACCGGCGGTCGAAAAGGCCAGCAATGCGAAAACGGCAAGCAGGGTGGTGCGAAGGCTGGTCATGGGAATACCTATGCTTTCAGGAGCAGGCCCAGCTTAGCACCGCATGGGCCGGATGCAAGAATATTTCCCTTGTCACATGCCGTTATCCGCGCAGTTTCGCGACTCTGTGATGGATGCGGCGCATGCCGAGGTAGACGATCAACAGGATCGGCAGGGTCACGGCGGCAAGGACGGTGGTTTTGTCGATACCGAAGTTTTTCGCAATCGGGGTAAGGAAATACCCGGCCAGACTGACGGCATAATAGCCGATAGCGACCACGGAAAGCCCCTCGACCGTTTCTTGCAAGCGCAGTTGCAGTTCCGCGCGGCGGTCCATCTGTTTCAGGACCTCGTGGTTCTGTTCCTCGGTTTTTACATCGACGCGGGTGCGCAGAAGATTGGCGGCACGTTCGGCGCGTAGCGACAGGTCGGCAAGGCGGGCCTGTGCGGAACGGCAGGTGCGCATGGCGGGGTCGTAGCGGCGCATCATGAATTCGCTGAACAGTTGCTTGCCCTTGACGCGGCCCTCGCGCATCACCTGTATGCGCTGGTTGACGATGGCGGCATAGGCTTCGGCCGCGCCGAAACGGAAGGCGGTGGAGGAGGAAAGAAACTCGATCTTCGCCGACATTTCCAGCAGACGATGCAGGGATTCCGGCTGGTCGCTCCCGTCGTCCTCGGCCATTTGCTGCACGATTTCGGTCAGTTCGCGATCCATTTCGAATACGGTGCGGGAAACGCGCCGGGCGATGGGCAGGGTCAGCATCGAGGCGGTCTTGTAGGTCTCGACTTCCAGCAGCCGCTGGACGATTCGCCCCAGACGGCGGGGGCTGATGCCCGGGCGGGACAGGATGGCGAAGCGGTTGTGCCCGTTTTCGTCGATACGGAAATCGCCGGCGACCACCGCCTCGTCATCCGCCACGCGCGAGACGGTCAGGTTTTCCGGCACGAACCACTTCGGGAATTTCCGGTCGATAACCTGTTGCATTTCATCCTCGTCCGCGACCTCCTCGATCCGCACGATGGCCGAGGTCAGGATCGCGCCGGGGGCCTCGGCCAGCCAGTCCTTGGGGAAGATGGAAAACACTGTGCCGTTGAACGGGATGTCGGCGACGGAATCGGCAAAGATCGTGTAGCTCATGAATTCCGTGTGCAGCTCCCATTTCAGGAAGTTGCGCCCGACACGGCCGGAGTAATGGTCGGCATCCGGTGCCGGATGCGGTGCACCGTGGCGGTCGAGCAGGGCGAGCAGGTGGGCGCGGTCCTTGGCGCGGTCGCGCTCCACCGCCTTTTCCGGCATCTTGATGACGATATAGGCGGCACGGCACGGGGCCTTCAGTTCGGGGAAGGGACGGGCGTGCAGCTCGTTGTTCAGCTCGTAACGGAGCGGGTGGTCGGGGAGTACGGGAAGGGTCATGTTCCGTGCCTTTGTCAACTGCGCCCGAACAGGCGCTCGATATCGCTCATCTTAAGCTCCACATAGGTCGGGCGTCCATGGTTGCACTGGCCGGAATAGGGGGTTGCTTCCATTTCGCGCAGCAGGGCGTTCATTTCGGGGGCCGACATGCGCCGGCCGGTGCGGATGGAGCCGTGGCAGGCGACGCGCGAGAGGATGGCCTCGATCCGGTCCCTGACAGTTTGCGAGCGGCCCAGATCGGCCAGTTCGTCGGCGATGTCGCGGATCATTGCGGCGGCGTTGACCTCGCCCAGAATGGCAGGGGTTTCGCGCACGCAGACGGCGTTGCCGCCGAAGGCCTCGACCGTCAGGCCGAGGGGGGCGAGATCCGGCGCGGCGGCGAGCAGGCGGGCGATGTCGTCGGCGGACATTTCGACGATTTCGGGGATCAGCAGGGCCTGCGCTGCAACGCCGTTGCCGGCCATCTGGGCCTTCAGTTTCTCGTAGTTCAGCCGTTCGTGCGCGGCATGGGCATCCACAAGGATCATGCCGTCGCGGGTCTGGGCGACGATGTAGTTTTCATGCAGTTGCGCGCGGGCCGCCCCGAGTGGCAGGTCGATGGCGTCGCTGTCGACGGGTTCCTCCATGCGGGCCGAAGGGGCAGCGAATTCGGCGAAACCCTGCTGGTCGGAGGCGGGTTGCTGGAAATCGTAGGCCCGTTGCAGGGTGGATTGCGAGGGCCGGTCCATCTGGTAGATCGGGGCGTTCGGCACCTGTGGGCGCATGGCGCCGAGCGTGGCGTCGGAAACAGTGGTGGAGGCACGGTGTCCGGCGGCAGCCAGTGCGTGTTTGAGGGCAGAAACCACCAGCCCGCGGGCAAGACCCGGCTCGCGGAATCGGACCTCGGCCTTGGCGGGGTGGACGTTGACGTCCACCAGTTCGGGATCGCAGGAGACGAACAGAGCGACAGCGGCGTGGCGGTCGCGGCTCAGGAAATCGGAGTAGGCGCCGCGCAGGGCACCGATCAGCAGCTTGTCGCGCACGGGGCGGCCGTTGACAAAGAAGAACTGCGCCACCGCCGCGCCGCGCGAGTAGGTCGGCAGGGCGGCGTAGCCGGTCAGGCGGTAGCCCTCGCGTTCGGCATCTATGCGCATGGCGTTGGCGATGAAATCGGAGCCGAGGATGGTGCGCAGGCGACCGGCCAGCGCGTCGAACATGTCGCCGGTTTCGGGATCGGCGCGGAATTTGATTTTGCCCTCGCCGCCACCGGAAATGTCGCGCAGGGTGAACCCCGTATGCGGTTCGGCCATGGCGAGGCGTTTGACCACATCGGCAATGGCACCGGATTCGGCGCGGTCGGTGCGCAGGAATTTCAGGCGCGCCGGTGTGGCGTGGAACAGGTCGCGCAGTTCCACCAC